>CAYPZL010000075.1:0-24273 GCA_964415045.1 uncultured Pirellulales bacterium
ACCCAAACCGCCATCAAAAACTCAAATTTTTCACCCGCGCCGAAAGGACACGTTGAAGTGGCACAGAGACTATGACACGTCGGGACCCTGGACCCGGATCGGCGGCGTTGAACCGAGCGACTGGCCTCCATGGATGAGTCGCTACCCCGAATACTGACGCCCGGGGAACGAAACCGCGCCGTTGTCTCGTTCAATCAGTCGACCGCTTACCTCTTCGCGTTTTCGGCGCGGTCGGTCCATACTTCGATGCCGGAGACGTTGGCGGCGCCGCCGCTGGTGGTGATCTCGATGGTCCCGTCGCTGACGGACGCGATCCAGGGGCCGAGCCGGCGCCATTGCCCCTCGGCGCCGCTGTAATAGTCCCGTTCCACCTCGCGGCCTTCCAATGAAATGGTGAACGTCTCGGGATTGTTGTCTTCCCAGACGTAGGCGTAGACAGCGTACCGGCCTTTTGGCACGTTCGTCAGCGTGACCTTCGCCTGCCGGTCCCAGCGGAAGGAATGGATCATCCTGGCCCGCGTCTCGTCGGTCGGCGGTCTGAGGCGCACCTGGGGGCTGTTGACGGGGCGGTTCTTGCACACGAAGTTGCGCGCGTCGTCGCCGGCCCACTGGTTTCCATCGATCTTCAGCGCCGGCCCGTTGAGATTGACGCCTCGATAGAACGTCCACTTGCCCGTGGCGGGGCCGCCCAGCTTCGTGATGGGCGTGGTCAGGTAATGATCGAGCGAGCCGGGTTCGGCCGGAACATCGACCGTATTGCCCTTGACTTTGACGACGATCCGCCGGTAGGACGTAAGATGCGGTGTGCCGTCGTCGGTGACTTCCAGGATAACGTGGATCGTCCTGCCCGAGGCGTTCTTCGGAACGACCAGGGTGGCGGCGACCGCCTCGGCGGCGTCGATGGACAGCCGGCCGGGATAGTTGCCCGCCTCTTTGTACGTCCACCATTTGTACGACAGTCCGTCGCCGTCGGGATCGGAAGAACCCTTCGCGGTCAGCTTGAGCGTTGCGCCGGGATCGAGGGAGACCTGCAAGACGTTCCTGCTGCGATCACCCATGCACACCGCCACCGGTTGGTGATTGGCCCGATCGTAGGGTCGCACGCACCAGTCCATCCGCGCCTCGAAGGCATTTTGATAGGCCGGCCGCCAGCGGCTGATGGTGTACAGCATGTCGGGGCGGCGGCCCATCTGGTCCTCGGCCGGCACGTATTCGTTGCCCCGGCCGCTGCGCCGGAAGCGCCCGCCCCAGTTGCCCCACTCCGGATGCTCCGGGTCGCTCAGGCCGTCGGGCAGCACGTAGAAAAACGACGGTGTGTCGCCCTCCTTGACGCCGGCCTTCCCGGCTGCTTTGGCCGGATAGAGCAGGCCCAACGGCCCGTGACCCGTGCGGACGTGCTTCTCCAGCCACGCCGGCGAGACCCAGGACTGATCGCCCGCCTTCCAGATGCCCCGGAACAACGTGCGCGAGAAGATCCAGAAAACGTCCGGGTGATGCTGCTTGACCCACTCGGCGGTCCGGTCCTGGTCGGCGATCGAGTGCACGCGGATCTTGCGCTTGAATTCGGCGAGCTGTTGGGCCGATCGCGTCTGCTGCACCTTCCACAGCGCCTGGGCCAGCTCGCGGGGCCCGCCCCAGATCGAGAACCACACGGGGCGCGGATCGTCGCGGTCCAGCACCTTGATGATCCACTCGGAGGCCTGCGAATCCATGCCGGCGCCGACGCGGTGCGGGTCGCCGTTGTGACCGTCCTTGATCAAACTGACGAGGTGCTCGTGCGACGGATAGTCGGGACGGTGCTTTTTGAGGCTGGGCAAGACCTTTCCGTAGGCGTCCACGGCCTTGCGGATCAGGTCCGGGCGCGTCTTCTCGTAGTGGCCGTGGCCGAAACCCGTGCACAGGCCCTCCACGTCGAAGTCGCAGGTGTACAGCAGGAAGCGGACCATCGATTGCTGATCGTCCGGGTCGCCCCCGATGTCCGTCATCACCACGACGCGCGGCTTCTGAGCCGCCGAAGCGGTGCCGGGCAAAAGCGAGAAACAAGCGAATAAGACAAAAGCCAGTGATATCATTCGAAACGCATTCATTCGTCCGCCTTCCTTTCTCAGGACCACGCCGGCGGCTCCCGCGCCCGGACGCGGTGACGGCCCGGCACCGGTGAGGCGAAGCCGCCCACTGAACTCTTACAAAATGCAAACGGTAAGATGTACTTTGCAACCCAAATGCGCCGGGCCAACAAGGACGGGGGCTACTTCTTGGGAGACTTCCTTCTGGCCTTGGCAGGTTTGCCTCCGAGAAGACCCTCTATAGCTTCCTCAAAGGATAGGGTATGCGGTTCTTATCCGACCTATTGCGCTTCGGGTTCTTTTTCATCGGATTCGTCACTTGCTGGATCAGGGAATGGTAATTTGTCGCAATGTGGTCTCACTATCTTCAAATCAACAATTTCCGCGAATTTGGGCAACTTGTCATCGTACGTATGGACTTCACCTATCTCTCGTTGGATGGCCGACGCAAGATGAATTGCATCAACAGATCGGATTCCGGTTTTTTTGCTGCCGTGTATCGTCCGAATGACATTGCGCGCTTCCTTGACCACCGACTGCGTTACTTCGATTAGCTTGATTCTTGATGGTGGTTCCCAAAGGGCATCTATTTTTCTCTGTACCTTGAGTGGAATGATCTTCCCAGGGTCTATTGGCCCTTTGGCAACTTCGGCGATACTAAGAGTTGATGTCCAAATGTGGATATTCCCGTTGTCGCACTCTTCGAGAAGATTTGTCACTGTTTCATATCTGCCCTTCTCTTGACAGATATAAGCCATGAATACACCTGCATCCCAATAGTAGGTTGGAACGCCTTGCTTGGTCTTTTTGGTCATGACTCCCGTCCGCTATTTAACGCAACCTAATGCCTCTCGCCATGCGTGTGGTCTTCTCTCTTTGAGAATCTCTATGGAACTGATCTCTCGGATGCTGCTTACCAAGTCCGTATCGGGGTCGCGAGTAATCAATCCCTCTACATATACCAACTTCCCCCATATTTTCCGCAATTTGTCTCTATCTCCGGAAGGGTAGGAGCACGCGATTGGTCGGTCATCATTATAGTCATATAATGTGAAATGCAGGTACTGCCGATCAGAAATGCTCTGCACCCTTCCTCTTGCGCCGCCAAAGGTATCAGTGTCCCATCGACTTCTAATGGGTGTAATGACAGTGCTCTTCTTCATTACGTGCACCTTCTTGTTACCTTCAAAGCGAACGGATTTTATACGCCCATTGATCAGACGTCTCAAGCCAATTACAGCTTGTACAACCGCGTCCGTGTTTGCCAGCGCTTCTCCCTGGGCAGCCCTTCTCCCAACCTCTACATAGGCTTTCCTGATCCGCCCTACAGAAGCGCGGTCTTCCTTCCTGGTCGCCACTCCTCTCACCCGCGCGATGGCGCATTTCTTCTTCAGGTCGTCAATTACCCAGTCAATCTTGGCAGTGGGGGCAACTTCGTTCTCTAAACCAACGATGATTTCTTTAAACCGGTGCATGGCTTTAGAAAAATCATCAAGTGTGACTTCGCCGTCCAATGCGAGAGTCAGGTCAGCATCATTCATCGTGCCATCTCCTCTCACCTCATCCCCGCTGAGTCCTGGTACATTAACCGCTTTCCTTCTGCACCATTGATAGCAGATATCACGCGTTCGCCGTCACTCACTTGTCGCCGATCCCATCGAAACCCAAACTCAGCACAGTAACGCTACGTGAGCTTCCGGCTGAACCAATGGAAGATACCATAATAGCCGCGCTCGAGCAAAGTGAAAAAAGATCCCGGCGTATTTGTGTTGACCGAGGCCCCGCCCTGTCCGAGCCGGGCCGGGCATTTCCTTTACGCTCCACAAGAACCATGGCGGGCCTTTTGGATGTTCTGCGCCCCGGTTTCCTCGTCCCCCTAATGCGAGGTTCGCGGGGGCCAACAGAAGTCTCATCGGCCTCTCTCGTGCCTTTCAGCAGGGCCGTCATCGGCTCCTGTCTCATTGCCTCACGGATTCGGTGACAGAGAAACCACGCACTCTTTTGGGTAATGCCAACCTCACGAGCAATCTGGTGAGTGCTGATACCCTTCTTGCTGCTGGTCATCAGATGAATCGCCATCAGCCACTTGCAAAGCGGAATCTTGCTCCCCTCAAAGACCGTTCCAATTCGTACCGTGAACTGCTTCCGGCACTTCCCGCACTTGTAGACGCCGGGGCGGACAGGGCGCTTGCTCTCCGGTTTGGGCTCAAGCCGATAGACCTTTTGACTCTCGCAATGTGGGCAGATCGGTCCATTGGGCCATCGTTTTGCCTCAAGGAACTCGCGAGCCTTGTCCTCGTCAGCAGACAACGGGGAGAGCGTTACAAGGTTCGACTCTTTGTCACTCAGTTTTCCACCTGCTATATGATCCTCCTGTATCATTATTGCCTATACGTTACAGGACGGATTTGGGTTTGTCATGTATATTATTCCAAGTGAAGATTAAGCCTACTTTAGGAAAGAAAGATCTTCTTCGTGGTTCTTCCTCCCTGGAACGTAAGTGCTTTTCCTATTGGTCTGTATACTCCATCTTCAAGGAAATCAAACCAACGATTTCCTTGAAGAAAATAAGCCGAATCTCTATTTTGCAGAAATTCCTCCGCCTATTCCTGATCGTTTGGCAGCGTTGCGGTCAGCAATCCGGGCTTCGGGCTCGATGCAACCGTTCGGCCGTCGACCAGCACGCGAAAGCCTTTTCCCCGGCCGTACTTGCGACCGGTCTGGTCCCAGAGGATGGTGACGACCCGGCCGCGATAGAGGACGTTGTCCAGGCAGAACCATGGCCAGTTGTCCGGGGTCAGAGGATTGACGCGGAGCACGTCGTCGGAACGCGGCCGCAACCCCATCAGGCCCGTGATGACGAGATCGCAGAACGTGGAATGGTTGTAGTCCTTGCCGCGTTCGCGCCCGCCTTTGCCCGCGTCCCAGGTGCCGTTTTTCCAGCTCTTCAGGCGCGTGCGAGAAATCCAGTCGCCGGTGTGGGGATTGAGGTTCTCGTCGATCCAGGGCACGACCGTGCCGTCCTCGCGCCGGAGCGTATGCGAGCGGGCGTAGTTGCGCAACAGCTCGAAGTAATCCGCCTTGGAGATGGTAGCCTGGTCGTAATGATTCAACAGTTGGGCCAGCGCCGTCAAAGTCACGGACGTCGCATAGGGCCAGCTCGGACCGTTCCACTGGCACTCATGGCCCTCGTAGGAAATCCTGAAGCCCGGGTGTCGCTGCTCGGCGGTGGTCGGGCCGAACGGGGCATAGAATCCGTTCGGGTCCATCAGCGTCCGCCAGGCGCGGCTGTACTTTTCGTCGGGCAAATTGAAGTACCACGGCGTATAGCCATGCAACTCGCGTACATCGGCTAACGGCCCGGCCTGCCCGTCCTTGCCGCGCGGCATGACCTTGAAGAACTGCGCCTCGGCGTCCCAGAGCTTCTCCTGGACCCGCTGCTTGATCATCCGCGCCTTGCCGCGGTACTCCCTGGCCAGACTGCGATTGCCCGCCATCTCCGCGATCCTGGCAATCGCGATGGCGTCCCCGTACATGTAGCTGTTGATCGTGGCCCGGTAGCCGCTGCCGCCGATGGAGACCTCCATTCCGTCGCGATCGTCGATCTGCCAGAAAAGACCGTCGGGACCGAGACGCGACTGTTCCCAGGCCTTGTAGTTCGCGACCAGATCATCGAGCAACCCGGTGAGCAACGTGCGGTTGGGACGCACCATGTCCCGGGCGTAGAGCGCATCGGCGGCCCAGAAGCTGTAGCGCCGCGGCTCGCCTCCCTTGCGGAACCAGAACACCGCGTAGTCGTCCAGGTATTGCGGATCGTGCAGCCAGCGCCCCTCATAGAAATGGTGGGCGGCGGGGCAACTGATCGTGTTGTGCTTGCCCGACCAGCCGACCTGCGGGAGGAACTCGGTGATGACGAACCCGTCCGGGGTCTCCTTGATGTGCTTGCGGTAGGTCCACCAGCGGAAGTAGTAGGTTCGCTCGATGTCTTTGTCGGGGCACTCAAAGAGAGGAATGTTCGCCCGGAGAAAGTCCCAGGCCTTCGCATTGGGTACATGCTGGACGTACAGCTCCTCGTCGTTGGCGTTGAAGGTATTCACATAGTGCCGAAACGATTCGGCTGTCAGAATCGCGCGCCTGCGGGGCGCTTCCGTGACACATCGCGCCCGGTTCGCGGACGCAAGAACTATAGAGAAACCCAGCAGGACGATTATAGCGTGCCTGTCGCTGGGGCGGTTGTCATTACGGGTCATCTTTGTCTCCAGGCAAACTCGCCGGTCTTCGGCCGGCTACACGAAGGGAGGTCGCTCGAACGTCTTGCCGTCGCCCAGCACGCGCGGATCTCCGGTCGCCTTCAGCGTGTCCATGAGACGTTGGGACAGCTCTTTGCGCGTCTGGGCGTAGGCCGGATCGTCGGCGACATTGTGCAGGTAATCGGGATCCCGGCGCAGATCGTACAGCTCCTCGCCCGGCCGTTTCCCGAAACCCAGCTCCCAATGCATCCGCCACTGCGGATCGCGGCGATGCTTGACCATCCACGCCTTGGTCGGGCTGGCGTCGAGGTCGCCGAAGGCGGCGAAGGTGTTCTGCTCCAGCTTCTCGAAAGAAGGCTCCCGGGCCGGATCGTCCATGCCGGTCGGCGTGCCCATGGGCCAGCGGTCGGGCGCGAAGTTGCGGATGTACAGGAAATCGCGCGTCCGGATCGACCGCTGCGGGTACGGCAGATTCCCCGCGCGGGCCTTCGCCACGTGACGTTCGCGCCCGGTGATAACGTGGTCGCGCGTCGGATCGATCGTGCCGCTCTTGCTCGATACGAGCAGAGGGACGATGCTGCGCCCGGTCATGCAATCGGGCACGTCCTCGCCGGCGGCTTCCAGGAACGTGGGCGCCAGGTCCATGAGATTGACGAAATCATCGACCACGCGCCCCTTCGGCGCCCGTCGGGGCCACTGGGCGAACAGTGCCACCTCCGTGCCCAGGTTGTACAGGTTGCACTTGCCGCGCGGAAAACCCGGGATACCGTGGTCGCCGCTGACGACGACCAGCGTATTGTCCCGCTCGCCCATCGCGTCGAGCTTCTCCAGAAACAGGCCCAGCATCCGGTCCAGGGCCAGCACCTCGCCTAAGTAATCGCACATGTCCTGCCGCACCTCGTGCACGTCGGGCAGAAACGCCGGCATGCGCCCCTTCAACTCGTCCGGGTCCAGTCCCCACAGGTCCTTGCCGGAGCCCTTGATCCACTTGCGATGCGTGTTGGTGGGCCCGAACCAGTAGCAGAAAGGCTGCCCGGGTTTGCGGTCGGCCAGGAAGGCCTCGAAGTTCTTCATTCCCTCGGCGCAGAGCTCGGTCTTGGCCTCCTCCGGCGTCTTGCCTGCCTTGACCATTTTTGTCGCGTTCTGCGAGAAGCCGCAGAACCGCCGCCCGGCCGAGGCGTACTGCCGAGCCTTGCCCCCATACGGCGCGTCGATGGGCGTTCCCGGACTCCAGGCCTTGTAGGTGAAGCCGATATGATACCCGGCCTTCTCCAGCAGCAGTGGATAGCTGGGAATCTTCGGGTCCCACACCGCGCCCTGCAGGATGGCGCCGCGGCCGGTGCGGTAAAAGTATTGCCCCGAGAGCAGGGAACTGCGACAGGGCGTACACGACGGCGCCGTCACGTGGGCGTTGTTGAAGCGCACGCCCTCCCGCGCGAAACGATCGAAGACCGGCGTGCGAAAGGCGGCGTTCGGCTTGAAGAAATCATAGACGCTCGCGTACCGACCCCAGTCGTCGGCAAAGAAGAAGAAGATGTTGGGCCTCTTGCCGGGAGCCGACAGCGCGGACCCGGGAGACACGGCCAGACCGCCAAGGACCGCCCCGGCGGCCTGGAGAAAACGACGACGGTTCATACGATCCGATTCCTGCTTCATGGTCGAGCACTCCCCTGCTTTTCACACGAATCTGCCTGATGCCGAAATTCCCACACCGGGAGTCCCCCGAGTATAGCCGATTATCAACGATATTCCACCGGTTCCTGTTTTGCCTGTCTCTTTCCCGGGCGCACGCGGAACGAGCCTGCACCACGCCGCCCGCTCATCTCGCCTCCTTGACGAGCCCGGCTTTATAGCCGATGGCGTCGATAATCTCTGAATGCGCACTTGCCGAAACGTTGCAATCGAACGGCATGGTGGACTATCATAGTGGCCGTACGTGACTGTGTATCGCCAGGCCGGAAGAGAATTGCTCGGCGCTGGCCTCGAACCGGGACGTCCTGTGATGCCTGGTTCGACGATGCCCCACTGCTACCGGTGATAGAAAGGTTATGGTGCAATGATGAAAGCGAGTATCGCCCGGCGTGATTTTCTCAAACGAACGGTTGCCATGGGACCTGCATTTGTTCTGGGGACATTGGCATCTGCGGCCCGGAGTCAAGCGACGAGGCCCTCCGGCTCCGGCGGCGCGCGGAAGCCAAACGTCCTGGTCATCGTGGCTGACGATATGGGCTATGCAGACGCCGGCTGCTACGGCGGCGAGATCGGCACGCCCAACCTCGATCGACTGGCGGCCAACGGCCTCCGATTCACCCAGTGCTACTCCACGGGGCGGTGCTGGCCGTCGCGAACCGCCCTCTTGACGGGCTACTATCCGCAACAGGTCCGCATGGACCCGGTCCGAGGGCGATTGCCCGAATGGACGCGGGTGGCGCCCCACTATCTCAAGCCTCAGGGATACCGCTGCTATCACTCGGGCAAGTGGCACCTCCGAAACGCGCCCAAACCGGTGGCGGACGGCGGCTTCGACCATTCCTACGTCCTGCGCGACCACGACCGGTTCTTCACACCGAAGAACCATGAACTGGACGACCGCAAGCTTCCTCCTGTCGAAAAGGGAACGGATTTCTACGTTACGACCGCTATCGCCGAGTACGCCACTGACTTTCTCAAGGAACACGCCGAGAAGCACGCCGACTCACCGTTCTACTGCTACCTGGCCTTCACGTCGCCCCATTTCCCGCTGCATGCGCTGCAAAAGGACATCGCCCGATACCGCGACCGCTACCTCCAGGGGTGGGACGTCATCGGCCAACAACGATGGAAGCGCCAGCGCGAGATGGGACTGGTGAACTGCGAGGCCGCTGCGCTGGAGCCGGATGTGATCCCGAGCTGGAACTTCTCCCGGGACAAGCTGCGGGAAATGATCGGGCCCGGCGAGGCGGACCGGGCCGTCCCGTGGAAGGAACTGACCGAAGAGCAGCAGAGGTTCCAGGCAACCAAGATGGCGATACACGCCGCCATGATCGACCGCATGGACCGGGAGATCGGGCGCGTGCTCGATCAGATAAAAAAGATGAACGCTTTCGAAGACACACTGATCTTCTTTGTCTCCGATAACGGCGCGAGCGCCGAACAGATCATTCGCGGCGACAAACACGATCCGTCGGCGCCGCCGGGATCGGCACGTTCCTATCTGTGCCTCGGGCCGGGCTGGTCCAGTGCGGCCAACACGCCGTTTCGCCTGCACAAATCCTGGGTCCATGAGGGCGGCATCTCGTCGCCCCTGATCGTCCACTGGCCGGCGGGCCTGAAGGCTCGCGGCGAGCTGCGCCATGATCCATGTCACTTCATCGACGTTCTGCCGACCGTCCTGGACGTGACCGGGGCCGCGAATTTCTCGCCCCAGTGGAACGGCCAAACGGCGCCGCCCCTTCCGGGCACGAGCCTCGCGCCGGCCTTTACAAAGAACAACGCCATCAGTCATGAGTACCTTTATTTTCATCACATGACCAACCGGGCGATCCGCGTCGGCAACTGGAAGCTGGTAGCCAAGGGGAAAGACGGTCCATGGGAGCTCTACGACCTGGGAACCGATCGCTGCGAGTCGAAGAACCTCGCCGGCACGCATCCCGATAAGGTGGCTCAGATGTCGGAGCTGTGGCAGAGATGCGAGGACAAATTCCGGGCGCAAGCCGACCTCCCCGCCGGCCAGACCGGGGCAGCCAAACGCGGCCGACGAGGCTGAGAACGTCACGTTCACAGGGACCAGGCCCTCAGGGCGACGGCAACGTTCACCGTGAAGGAATGCATATGAATAAGAGCATCCGGCTGGCGGTCCTGCTCGTCATGTCATGCGTGGCTTCGGCCTCGATTCGTGGAGAAGAAGCGGCGCACAAAGAGGATCAGATACGAATTGCCTGCGTGGGTGACAGTATTACGTTTGGCGCCCGTTTAGAGAATCGGGCAAGTGATTCGTATCCCGCCCGGCTCCAGATGCTGTTGGGCGACGGTTACAACGTGACAAATCTCGGTGTGGGCGGTTGTACGCTCATACGCAAAGGCAGGCCCACCGTCTGGCGACAACTGGAGAAAATACGAGAGGCCAATCCCGACGTTGTTGTCGTCAGTCTGGGCACGAATGATACCTGCGGCGGCCGGCGCCAATGCTGGAACCACAAGGACGAGTTTCCGGAGGATTACCGTGATTTCATCGAGGTCCTGCGCGCCATGCCGTCATCGCCACGCATCTGGATCTGCGGGCCTTCCCCCATGGTGATCGAGACGCCCGGCCTCACGGATGCACGCAGGAAGGATTTAGAGGAGAGAAAGCCAAGGCTCCAGGAGCTCATTGCCGCGATCAAGGAAGTGGCCAGAGAGAAAAAGGTCGGCTTCATCGACCTCAACACGCCCCTGGCACACAGGCCGGAACTGTTTACGGAGAAGGACGGGGTTCATCCGAACCAACGTGGATATCGTGCCATAGCTGAGCTGGTGTACAAAGAGTTGCGGCGATCGATTGCAGGAAAAGCGGATCGAGCCAGCGAGCCCGATGCGGGCAAGAACCTCGCGCCCCTGGCCGTGGCCGGCGGGTCGGGGAAAGCGCAGACGGCGGCAATCGACGGCATCAAGCAGCAGGACGGCAAAGGGGAGTGGATCGGCGGGAGCCCGAACGCCTGGTACGGATGGATCAACTATCCGCAGCTCGAACTGAAATGGGACGCGCCTCAGAGGATCAACAAGGTGGTTCTCTACGACCGCCCCACGGAAGCAGAGCACATGGCGGCCTGCGTCCTGAAGTTCAGCGACGGCTCCGAGGTCCACGTCACGGCGGTGCCGAATGACGGCTCGCCCAAGACCGTGGTGTTCGAACCGCGCACGGTTGCCGCAATGACAATGACGGTCGTGGACGGCATCGGCTCGCATATCGGCCTGTCCGAGCTGGAAGTCTACTTCGACGAGTCGGCTCAACCGCGACCCGAACGAGCGAAGGACTACACCGATTTCGTTTCTTATGTGGATCCCACCATCGAGACGGGGCGGGGCCGCTGGTTCTTCTGCACTCCCGGCAGTCGTCCCTTCGGTATGGTCTGCGCCGCGGCCTACACCCGCAACAAAAACCAGGGAGGGGGCGGCTACAACTACAACAGCACGGAAATCCTCGGCTTCGCGCAAATCCACGCCTGGATCATGTCCGGTATCAACCTCATGCCGACCACCGGCGACGTGAATGCGAACTCGGGGGAGCGGGGATGGAAATCGAAGTTCTCGCACGAAACGGAGACCATCGAGCCCGGCTACCATCGCCTGTTTCTCGAGCGCTACCAGACGCAGGTGGAATACACCGCGACCGACCGAGTGGCTTTCTATCGCCTGAAATACCGTGAGGCGGCCCGGGCGAATCTGTTGCTCCAGTTGGGCGGATTCGTCGGCGCGGTCAGTTACGTGGACGGCAAGGCAAAGTGGGTGAGCCCGACGCGTATCGAGGGGTCCCACGGCATGACGGACCGTCTCTGGGGCGGCCCGAAGTTGTCCCACGTGTATTTCGTTCTCGACCTGGATCGGCCGCTTCTGCGGATGGACGGCTGGAAAGGCGCCCGGGAGAAGTTGAGCGACATTCGTGACTTCTCGAATCCGATCCCCCCAGGACGGCTCGATCAGGATAAGAGGAAGTACCTGTTCAAGAACCTGCCCGAAGAGCAGGCGGGCGTGAGCCTCGGCTATGATGTTGACGCCGGCGACGAGGTGAAATTCAAGATCGGCATCTCCTACACCAGTATCGAAAATGCGCGCAGCAACTTGAATGCAGAGTGCGGGCACTGGGACTTCGACCGTGTGAGACGGGATGCTCGTCGCCAATGGAACCAATGGCTCGGGAGAATCGAAGTCGCCGGAGGGCGGGAGAGCACCCGGGTCAAATTCTACACCGACCTCTGGCACGTGCTGCTGGGACGACACAAGATCGACGACGCAAGCGGAGATTACCCCAGCTTCATGGGGCAAGCCCGCGTTCGGACCGTCCCGAAGGATGCCTCCAATAACCCCAAATTCCACATGTACAATTCCGACGCCCTGTGGCTGACCATGTGGAACCTCAACATCCTCTGGGGATTGGGCTGGCCGGAAATGCTGGACGAGTTTTCCGCCTCGCTGGTGCAGTACGCCGAGGCGGGCGGGCACCTGCCGCGCGGACCGAGCGCCGGAGGCTACACCGGCATCATGACCGGTTGTCCCGCAACCAGCCTGATCGCCGCCGCATGGCAGAAGAACCTGTTGACGAAAGTGGATGCGGAAAAAGCGTATCAGGCGATGAAGAGCAGTCATCCGAAGCTGATCCAGGGCAACGCCGCCAGGCCCGGCATTCTCGTTCAGGGCGGCTTTGAATACTGGGCGCTGGCCCAGATGGCCGAAGAGATGGGCAAACGTCACGATGCCGCTTCATATCAGCCGTGGATCGACGCCTGGAGAGAATGCTTTCATCCCGAGTTCAAACTGCTGATGGCGCGGAACGCCAAAGACAAGAGCCGGTGGGCTACAACGAACCCGCTGCAAGGCCACGGATGGGTCGAGGCCAACGCCTGGCAGGGGACGTTCGGCCTCTCGCACGACATCAAGAGCCTGGCAACGATGATGGGCGGCGCCGACGTGCTGGCTGCCAAACTCAACCATGCCTTCGAACAAGCGGCTCCAAGCCATTTCGTGTATACCTACGGAGGCGGCTATGTCAGCTATGCCAATCAACCCGGCTGCTCCAACGCCCACGTCTTCAATCATGCGGGCTACCCCTGGTTGAGCCAGTACTGGGTACGCCGGGTGAGCCGGCAGGCCTACGGCGGAACGAATCCGAACATCGGCTACGGCGGTCACGATGAAGACCAGGGCCAGATGGGCGGCGTGAGCGCCCTTATGAAGCTCGGACTCTTCAGCCTGCGCGGAACCTGCTCCAAAGAGCCGGCCTATGAAATCACGGCCCCGGAATTCGACGAAGTCACGATTCACCTCGATCCACGCTACTACAGCGGCAAGGTGTTTCGCATCAAAACCCACGACAATTCGGATGAGAACTGCTACATCCAGAGAGCCGAGCTCAACGGCAAGGTGCTCGACACTTGCTGGTTTTATCACAAGGATTTCGCCCGGGGCGGCCTGCTGGAACTCTGGCTCGGGCCGGAACCCAACAAGGCCTGGGGAACGAGCCGATGGAAAAACGACGCGCGTTTACCTTGATCGAGCTGCTGGTGGTGATTGCCATCATCGCCCTGCTGATGGCGATTCTGATGCCGGCCCTGGAGCGAGGACGCCGCCAGGCCCGCGGGGTGGGATGCAAATCGAATCTCCACCAGTGGGGCCTGATCTTCGCCATGCATACCCAGGACAACAACGGCTACTTCTACAGCGGCCAGTTGACCGACGCGGTGGGAGGCGGAGGCGAATGGTCGCGCGAGAGCATGCGGCCGCTGCCAGCGAGCCGGATGTTCCCACGCGTCCCCTGGGCGGCACAGGCCTGAAGATCTCCATGCTTGGGCTGGGAGGATACCACATCGGCCGAATCAGAGACGACGGCCAATCGGTCCGGCTGATCCGAAAGGCCATCGATATGGGCGTTACGTTCCTGGACAACGCCTGGGAATACCACAACGGCCGGTCCGAAGAGCTCATGGGCAAGGCCCTTGCAGACGGTTATCGAAAGAAGGTCTTCCTCATGACAAAGCACCACGGCCGCGACAAAAAGACCGCCATGAAACATCTGGAGGACAGCCTGCGCCGCCTGCAGACCGATGTGATCGATCTGTGGCAGTTCCACGAAGTCGTGAGTGTAACGAGCAGCGAATCGGTGCGGCATTGGAGTGTCGAACACGGGCGAGGTCGCGGCCGCGTTCAGCACCCACGCCGACACATAAGGACGGCTTGCAGCAAGGGACGTTCTACGCGGCCCCCCATCGCCTGCAGGTTCGGCAAAGCTCTGCGACAAGGTCGCTGCCACGAAACGGGAGAGCAGCGGGAGCACAGGAAAAGTCAAAAACCCATAAGTCGCTCACAAGAAAAACGCCACAAGAATCGGGGTGACTGGATTCGAACCAGCGACCTCCTGCACCCAAAGCAGGCACTCTGAGCCAAGCTGAGCTACACCCCGGTTGAACAGCTGCGTGAACGAGTCATATTATACGTGGAAGAAGGGAGCGAGTGCAACCGGCAGGGGCAAAAGTCGGGGATTTTGGTTTACCGGACGGTTTGCCAAGCAGTAGAGTGCGGCCGGAGCAGGATGGCGCGAAAGATTCGCACTCTCCATCCTGGCGAATCGTCGAGCGCGCCCCGTCCTGCATTTCTGCCGGGAGCCCTCGGCTGAATCGCCCGGAGACGGACCCGCAGGCCGAGCCCATCCCCGCGCAAGCCCCCCGCCGCACCGCCAGACAAGCGTCGCCGTCGCCGCACCCGATACCCCAGCCGGAGCCCCGCTTCACGAATAAAAGACCGCGAAATACGCGAACCACCCAGTGCGGCTTTCGCCCGCAACCAGAGGCCCTCTCGCCAAGAACGCTAAGAGAAGCGCGTCCGAGTACCCCTTAAGGCCTGGCGACCTTTGCGTCTTTGCGAGAGGCATAACTTTCCTGTTCGCAACCGCTTATCGACGTCCGCTGCAATTATCTGGAAGGATTTTCCAGTTGTTGCGACTTAGCCGTACAGATGAGCATGGATAGAGTGGCAAAATACGAAATCCGAAGCTCGAAACCCGAAACAAGCCCGAATGACCGAAACGGAAAACGGGGCACGGGCCACGGATTTTACGCCGCAGAGCAAAATGCTTAAAATCCTGGTGGGCAATACGGCCATAGCGTATATAATACCCTCCACCCACAAGCCCCGAGGGAAATGCTGGTGAAAGGTGTCCACGATGGGAAGCTGGTAGACACAACAGGAGAAATCAAGCCGCAGAGGAACGCCGATCAACGTGAAATAATCAATCATCAATGCCGGAACCGCGAAATACGCGAAATACGCGGAAAAATCATCTTTCACCACAGAACCGCAGAGGACGCCGAGTACACGGAGGAAAGCGAACCGCAGATAAACGCAGATGAACGCAGATGAACGAGAAATAGTAGATAGTCAATAGTAAATAGTCAATTCAAAGGCCGCAGATGAACGCCGATGAACACGGATAAATACTCAAAGGGGGGTATCCACTTGACGCAAGTAGGCCCCATATGTAGTATGCCTCTCCATGAGTGCCCGACCCCATCCAGTCGCAGGAAAGGACTATCCGCGAAACTACCAGGAGTTTCTGGAGTGGTTTGCCGATGAGGCGGCATGCCGCCGCTATATTGTGGGTTGCCGTTGGCCGCAGGGATTCGAATGTGCTCGCTGCGGGGCGAAGGCAAAGCCATGGACGACGAGTCGAGGCTACCTTCATTGTCGGCAGTGCGGAAGTGAGAAGTCGGTAACGTCGGGAACCATTTTTGATCGGACGCGAACACCGCTGAGAACGTGGTTCGCCGCGATGTGGTTTGTAATCAGCCAGAAAGACGGAGCGAGTGCGCTCGGTCTGAAACGCGTTCTTGGCTTCGGGAGTTATCAAACGGCTTGGACATGGTTGCACAAGCTGAGGCGAGCCATGGTTCGTCCTGATCGGGACCGCCTCTGCGGTCGCATTGAAGTGGATGAAACCTATATTGGTGGCGCCGATACTGGCGGCAAACGAGGACGCGGGAGCGAGAAGAAGGAGATCGTGGTCATGGCACTGGAGGTCCATTCGCCAAAGGGGTTTGGTCGCGTGCGGATGCGTCGGATACCCGATGTCTCCGGCGAAAGCCTTGTGTCTTTCGTCTGCGATGTTGCCGAGAAAGGTTCTGAGATCCTGACCGATGGGTGGCGCGGCTACAACGAACTGTCGAGATGCGGCTACAAACACGACAGGGTTGTTCTCTCGGACACGGGCAATCCGGCCCACGTCAGCATGCCAGGCGTTCATCGCGTCGCTGCCTTGGTCAAACGCTGGCTTTTGAGCACGCATCAGGGAGCAGTCAGTCCACAGCATCTGGAGTATTACCTGGATGAATACACGTTCCGTTTCAACCGTCGCACGTCCCGATCACGAGGCATGCTGTTCTATCGCCTTATGCAACAGGCCGTTTTGACATCGCCATTGCCATACCGGCAGATCGTTGACAGAAAGCACAATATATAGGGGGTACTTGCGTTAAGTGGATACCCCCCATACTCAATAATCAATAATCCTTAATCAATAATAATGACGCCCCCGCCTTCCTGACGATATTAAATAGTAGGATTTGGGCGAACTCCTCGGCCCGGAGACAAAAGGACGTGATATGGCGGATAAGGAAAAGACCGTGCCCGCCGGAGGCTAGGATCCTCTCGGCAACGCCGATGGACCACACGACATGAAGCCGGCGTTCACCTGCGACGGATACCGTGGATATCGTGGCAAAGGGCAACGGATTGACAATATTTCCCCGCCGGGTTTGATGCCCCTGTTGTGGAAAGGCAAGAAATGGCCTGTTGCGACTTGACAAGGGCTTTGTGGCACGTACCATTGCTTTCATTGAGTGAGTACCCCATGCCAAGTGAACAGGCTAGCACGGCCTAATTCTTACGCGTAGCAACTCAAGCTTCGGCGAAGAGAAACCGATATTGCCGTTGAAAGCCAAAGGCGAAAATTGCGGGGTTGATTGTATGGGAGAAGAGATCATATTACGGCTCATTGAGGCCCTCGAATGTGAGATCCAGGCAATCAAGAAACGCGGAGCCACCAGCTCTATTGAGGTACTTGGCGGGCAATGTAAAGGTCAATGTGACAACAACCACATTTATGTTTTTCCAGTCTCCAATGATGTTTATGTACGAGATGATTCGCCGATAAAGGTAGTCGTCGGTCAACAAGAGTCAAATGGGATGGTCGTTTCTCTCGGCGAAGGTATTCTGACAATTGCATCTGAGCGAGATTTTGGTCCGACAATAGCGCACGCGCGCATAGTCATCGATGATTCTTTCCTGGTGCTGCGCTTGCGGGAGCGGCTTGAGGAAGTGCGGTCGGGGGATCTGAATTTCAATTCGGTATTGGCTGAGAAGACACTAGGGAATCAAACATCCTCGTCTGCAACCGTCGCTGTAGAGCCACGTGTGTATAGCGGCGATCCTGCGTTGAACGAAGAACAAGCCCAAGCCGTCGCCAAGGCCTTAGGAAGCGAGGTGCTGTTCCTTTGGGGCCCGCCCGGCACTGGAAAGACTACGGTGCTGGCCCGAATCGCTGAGTCGTACTACTACGCTGGGTTATCCGTCCTTGTGATCTCTAACACGAATATCGCTGTGGATACAGCGTTGGAGATGATTGCAGGGCGACTTAAAACTGATCCCGGTTTCCAAGAAGGCGCCGTCTTAAGGTATGGACCATTGACCAAAGAGGAACTGGCGCGAGACTATGGTGACCGCGTGGAACCCGATAAGGTGGCTGCTCGTCTTGGAGAAAATCTCCACACAGAGATGTTGCGTCTTGAATCGGAAAAAACGCGACTTGAAAGAACAAGACACCCTCTGCAGGAGACAGCAAACAAGTGGGAGGCCCTATTCGAAGGAGAGAGTCGACTCAAGCATCTACAGAGTAGCCTCCGGGATTTTTCTGAACGGAGGCGCTGCGCCTCCACTGAAGTCTCTACGCTTAGGACTCAAAAGTGCTCCCTGGAGGCAAACCTCGCAAAGGCACAGACTATGGGCGGCCTCAGACGATTGATATCGGGGCTCAACCCAGAGCGTCTCCAGAGGAACCTTACCGGGATAGAACAGAAACTGGTGGGACAAACTACCGCCCTCGGCGAGCTTGATTCAGAAATCGAGAAGAGCAAGGGCCAGGTTTCCCAAATCGAAAACACTCTCAGGAATCTCAGAGAGGGCACAGCATCCCTGATGTCCTACGATGAATGCAAGGGCAAACTGGAAGAGGTCGACGTTAGAATATCGCAGATTAGCAAAAGAATTCAGGAGATACAGCAATCTCTTTCGGAACTCCGCGAGCGAATACTGCGTGAATGTAGGATCTTGGCAACAACAGTGTACCGAACATACCTTAAGGGCCAGGTTACAAGAACATTCGACGCAATCATCATCGACGAAGCGTCGATGCTCGCCCTTCCAATGACCTACTACGGAGCCGGATTAGCAACGAAGCACGTGGTCGTTGCAGGCGACTTTCGCCAACTGCCCCCAATCATCGTCTCAGACGATGACCTCGCCAATGCTTGGCTTAAACGAGACGTTTTCCGAACTGCAGGAATAGCTGAGGCAGTCAAGAGGGGGGCTAGGCCGGAAAACCTCGTAGCTTTGAAAGAGCAACATCGCATGTGCGAAGAAATATGTAATGTAATTTCTGATTTCTTCTACCAAGACCATCGCCTCACGACCAAGCTCGGGTGGCGTGAGCCGGTTCGATACCCTGTCCAGTTCGCTGGATCACCCTTTCTCTACGTGAATACGGCATCTTATCACCCCTGGACTTCCCTGAAAGTTGGCACGTATTCCAGATACAATCTATTTCATGCAATCCTGCTTCGAAATATCGTCTCTTATCTGCAGAGGCAGAAGTGTGAAGCTGAAGTGGGGGTAGTGTCACCGTACGCGGCCCAGACAAAATTGATTGGCCGACTGCTTGAAGAGCAATTAGGCAACCAACCATTAGCCGTTGCGTCAACGGTACATCGCTTCCAGGGGAACGAAAAAGACCTAATGCTGATCGATCTCACCGATTCAACAGGTGCAAAACCTAGTCGCTTCATCAAAGCCATGGAGAGGGACGAGGACGGCGCTAGGTTGCTCAATGTTGCACTAAGCCGCGCGCGTGAGCGTATCGTTCTCATTGCGAATTTCGATTACATGAGCCAACCTTCGCTTTCGAGAACGATTGTCAGACAGGTGCTGGATGTTTTTATCCAAGAAGGCGAGAAACTGGATGTCGGCAGTCTCCTTCCTTTGGGAATTGATGAATGGATCAACGGCCTTCGTAGTCTGGATACACCCAGGCTGGACTATGATGAGTCTGCCGCCGGTGTATTCAGTGAAGGCACTTTCTTCGAGGCGTTCCGTCGGGATCTAATGAATGCAAAGGAGTCCATCGTCATCTTCACTCCGTACATGACTGTAAATGGCGGCAGTCGCTGGATGGACGTGCTTGCCATGAAAGCGCAACATGGAATTCCTGTCAGAGTAGTGACCAGACCTCCCTTCGACCAAGGAGGCGTGCTTACCGAGGAAGCAGAAACCTTCCTTTCGGGCATTGCCGACACCGATGTTGTGCTTGATATGCGCGCTCGCATGCATGAGAAATTGGCGATCATCGACAACGATGTGCTTTGGGTCGGCTCGCTGAATATATTCTCACACCGCAGTACCAGTGAGATAATGCTGAGAATTCCCACGCGTTCTGGGTGCGAGCAAATGGCAGAATTCGTGACGTCGGCAAGAAACAACCACAGAGAGCGAGAAGGTGAGGTCGTTAAGCTAACGGACAAAGAAAACCCCTTGTGCCCTGATTGTTCTGCGCCCATGGTCTGGAAGAATGGCCGATACGGCGTCTATTTCGAGTGCTATCGATGTGGCCATAAACTCGATCCCAGGCGGAAAAAGAGGTGTAAGAAGAAGCCGAGGCAGACAAAGGAAAGGGCTGGGAAGTGTCCGGAGTGCGGCAGAGCGATGCGCCAACGGAATGGCAGGTATGGTCCCTTTCTAGGATGTAGTGGCTACCCACAATGCAAACACACTGAATCTCTTTAGAGGGCCGGGAAGGCAAGCCCTCTCACGGTAGAACCTGAGAGGGACCGCATCGACATAGCTGGACCACCGGGCACGAAAGGAAGGTGTTCTGGGACAAAAAATGGGGACGGTCGCCCATAAATGGGCGGGAATTTGTAGCTTAATAGGTGACTCTCCCCTCTGATTCCCCGAGCGGCATGACCTCATGGAGTACGTCGTGGTTTGTCATGACGCAATGTTATGACGCCTTGGACTGGAGCACGAATCTCGCTGATTGTATCATAACTCTGTGTGCGAACCAAAGCGAAACACCGGATCTGCCACGCGGGAAAGGCCGCCTCAATATGCGGGTATGCGCCAATGAACGTCGCGCCGCGCGTGATGAAGTCGTCAACGAGAACGATGCGCTGCGAGCTGAAGATCGGTAGCTCACCAAGTCCAGTGACAGTCATGCTATCGTAATGCTGCTTCGGCCCTGGTCTCTCGCCTGGACCAGCAAACGCCGACTTCTGGACCGCACGGACGCGTTTGAGAATCGGAAGAATCTCTCCGCCAAGGCCCTCTGCTTTCAATGCCATATAGATTCTCATAGGCGTCCACAAAGCCGATGGATTGGACAAGGGCGCGCTACGTGGCATTGGCACCAGAACGACATCCGCTCCAAACATCTCTGCCAGAAATGGAAATTGACCACGCCATCGTTCGACAAGAGTCCTCATGACACCTGCATAGAATTCGATGGCACGCATGTTCTTCACGACGCCAGTTGTCATTCGGACCCGGATGTAAGAATCTCTCTTGATGGCATCGCGGATTCTCCGGGAATCCTTGGCAGTCTCATTGGTACCCCTCGGAGAGTATTGAAGAAGTGAGACAAACCCGATTTTAGATGGCAAGCTCATCAAGTATCAATGTTCCGTGCCGATCAGGAAGCCCCTGAAGCAGCGTTTCAACTGTGTTCTCAGACAAGACCCGTGCCCCGTAGCCCAGCATTTGTCCCGGCCATTTGAGCTTCGTCGTCTCGATTAGCCAACCTGAGATGAAAAGTTCTCTCCCGAGACGAAGCGCTTCCCACCCCTGTGAAAGAGAGCCGCTCTTTTCACCTGCTTCGATGATAACCGTTGCATCAGTGATCAGAGCCATCGTCCGGTTGCGCATTGGGAAATTCTTTGGCATAACTGGATACCCCACCGGAAACTGCGAAATGCAAAGATGTTCACGCATGATGTTCATTTGCAGGCCCGTGTTTTCTTTCGGATACACCTTATCCAAGGGTGTACCAATCACGGCGATCGTCTTCCCACCAGCCTGGATAGCGGCTTCATGTGCTGCCGTATCAATCCCACGAGCCAAGCCACTGACGACAACGTGTCCGTGTTCAGCGAGAATGCGCGCAAGTCTTGATGCTCGCGATAAACTTTCAGGATTGGCCTTTCTGGAGCCAACAATTGAAACGCGCCCGCCACGCAGAAGAATATCTCGGTCGCCTTCAGCAAAAAGCTGCTTGGGCGCATACTTCCGCTCAACATCATTGAGCGGACCAAGGAGTTCCTCTGGTCTGTACATCTTGTAATCCCCTGCGATCAAGCATGTTACGGCGATTTACCTAGTCGTTTCTCAACGCACACGCACCAAGGTGAATTATATCACCGGACATCCGCGGAGCCAAAGAAGAAATGCCAATCAGGTTTGACAAGACCGAATCGAAGGGTTGACCCGCCTGGTGGAACGCCTGAGCCGGGAAGCACCGCCAGGCCAAGAAGAGGCAGAAGGATACGGGCCTTCCTTCACAAGGTACCAGCCTTCGCGGCCTTTGAATTGGCAATGGTCCGATAAGGCTTGGTGTTGCAAAAAAGGTTTGCATAGTTTGGGGTTGTACGGTAAAATAGCGAGACCAGGGAAATGCCTTTTGGGGGATTCAAAGACATGTAGTGGCTGGGTTCCCCGGTTTGGAGAAGGAAATTATGGCTGGTATGTTCTACTCACTGACAGAAGCGGCCGAGAAGCTCGGCAAGACAGAGGACGAGGTAAAGCAACTGGCCAAGGAAGGCAAGCTTCGCGAGTTCCGCGACGGTTCGAACCTCCTTTTCAAGATCGAGGAGGTCGAGGCGTTGTTAGGTGGCGGTGCGGAGTCGGAGGTTGTGGATTTGGAGGCGGAGCTCGAGGCGGCCGCACCGGATGAGGCGCTGGCCGAGGTCGGCGAGCCCGAGCCTGAGGCCGAGGCGGAAGCTCCGGCCGAAATGCCGCTCGAAGAGGAAATCTTCGACGTGGAGGGCGAGCCCGAGGCCGAAGCGGCGTCCGAGCTGGAAGCCGAGCCCGAGATGGAGCCCGCCGGCGAGCTGGAAATCGCGCCCGAGATGGAAGTTGCGCCCGAGCCGGTCGCCGAGGAGCCGGCCGTCGAGCCGGAAGCGCCCGAGCTGGAGCCCGTCGGCGAGGCCGAGGGGACATCGGAGCTTGGTTTCGCGCCGGAGGCCACAGACACGACCGGCGAGGAAGAGGCGCTGGTCCTGGACGAGGAAGAGACCCCCGCCGAGCCGCCGGCCGAGGGGACCGAGGAGGAGATTTTCCTGGCCCCCGAGAGCGGGATTCTGGGCGCCGAGAGCGATATTACGGACATGGACACGGCCCTGACGGGCGAAGGCGTGAGCGTTTTGGGGGAGACGGACACGGGGTACGACGTGACGGAGGACTCGATGGCCGAGACGGTGGGTCCGTCCGGCACGAGCACGGAAGCGTCGCTGGAAGAGATCGAGGACGACGTGAACCTGGACAGCTTCGGCAGCGGGTCCGGGCTGCTGGATTTGTCGCTGCAGGCCGACGATACGTCACTGGGCGGGATTCTCGATGAGATTTACACCGCCGAGGGCGGCGAGGAAGGGACGCCGGGCGGGGAATCGGGGACGCTCGAAGACATGACCACCGAGGCCGAGCACGCGGTGCCGGAGGAAGGGCTGGCGGCGCCGGAGCCGGTGGCGATACCGATGGGTCCGGCCGTGGGGGCCGCCGCGTTCGTCGAGGCGCCCCCGGATACGCAGAGCAACATGCTCGGCATGATGCTGTTTCTGCCGCTGGCGGCGCTGCTGTATGCGGCGATCGTGACCGTCGCGGCCCAGAGGCAGGTCATGCCCTCGATCCTCGAATCCGTCCAGAGCCTGATCTGGTACATCATGGGCGGCGCCATCGTCGTAGCGGCCATCATCGTCGGTGCCTCGTTCGCCATGGGCGGCGAAAAAACCAGGGCACCTAAAGCCAAGAAAGCCAAAAAGGCCAAGAAAGAAAAGGCCCCCAAAGAGAAGAAGGCCAAGGCCCCCAAGGCCAAAAAAGAGAAAAAGCCGAAGGCCGAAAAACCCAAAAAAGAAAAGAAACCCCTCTTCGGAAAGAAAAAGGGGAAATAACCCACCCGCCAACAACCAAATAAAACCCCAAGGCCCCTGCAACCTGCACGGGCCTTTTTTCTTGCCCGCCCAATCCCCCAAAAACAAATCACCCCATCCCACCCCAGCGCGGCCTCGCTGCGCTCGGCCGCAACCAAAAACTCCGTTTCTAAGCCTTATCGTAACTACTGCAACGACAGGAGGTTACATTGATTTACGTCGAATCTTTGTCAAAAACTTAACGATGTTTGAGGTTAGTAGTACAGAGCCCCAGGGAACACCGAGGAACACCCTCACGGGGCACCGGGCACGAACGACGAGATACGAATAACGAGATTCTCTATGGACCCGCCGATGAACGCAGATGCACGCTGATCAACCGTAGGGCCACGAAACACACCTCCTCCTCAACGGGAAAGAGCAATACCAACAGAAATGTTGGCAACAAATCTATTGGCATACGGCCAAGCACACAGCAGGACTCGCCCCATCCTCCCCTCGTCGAGGGCGCTCTGACCCACACTGTCATTCAATCCAGCCGGAAATCCAGACACATTCTTGCGCTCCAGCATATGATTACCTCGCGGATTTCCCGCAAATACTGCTAATGGCGAGGGATTTTCGTTCGATAATTAGAATCAAGAGCTATGGAGCGTGCGTCCCATGGCGAAAGCGAAGGCGAATTGCGACATTCCGAGAGGTGTAGTACAATCCCCTGAGGAACTCGGGTGTCATGGATGGGCACACACACCCTCTGGTACAACGTTAATTATAGCTCAAGTTGACTGACTTTTTCGATTGGTCTGGGGCGTGGGGAACAGGATTGAC
>CAYPZL010000076.1:0-24156 GCA_964415045.1 uncultured Pirellulales bacterium
TCAATCCTGTTCCCCACGCCCCAGACCAATCGAAAAAGTCAGTCAACTTGAGATAGTACTGATTTGTGTGTTTGTGATAGGAGACCGGATTCGATGCTGGCCTACTTCTAGGCATGGCGCATACCTCCAAACTACTTCCATAAGTGTAGTCAGAAGTGTAGCACAGCATTTACCAGGGAGAATTACACAGGAATGATCTATCGCAAATATCTCACTTACAAGGGTTTACGATAATGGGCGGTACTGGACTTGAACCAGTGACCTCCTGCGTGTCGAGCAGGCGCTCTAGCCAACTGAGCTAACCGCCCTTGCGGTACGATATAGCGGTAGTATGCTACAGGACGGAGAAAAAATCAAGAGATTTTAGGAAAGTTCTGCGAAATGGGTGTCGGCCGGCAGCGGGACGGGCGGCGAGTTGTCTCTGGCGGCAAGTGGAACTCGGCGCTGCGCGGGTCAGAAAGTCAGGTTCTTTCGGACCACGGCGGCGGCTGAAAGGGTCCGCTCGAAATCGCCGTCCCGCACGGTAATGGACATCCGGATGCTTTTGCAGTCCAGTCCGTCGTCCGTGGGGGTCAGCCAGAAAGCGGCGGCCGTCACATTGTCGCAGAGCACGTATTCGCTGCCGTCGCTGTTGGTGATCAAATACAGCTTGTTGTCGGCGCTGCGGAATTCGTAGGTAAGATCCTGGGCCGGAGTGTCCCCCGTGAAGAAACTGCATTGGTTGCTCGGCGAAACCACGGGTTGCACGCTGCTGGCGGTGCGAAGCTGGTTGGTCATGCGGGTCAGCGCCTGCCGGGCGTTGTTCATCGTCCAATACATTTTCTCGTTTTCCCGGTAATTGACTACCGAGGCATTGAAGGCGACCGCGACGGCCGTCAGCAGCACGGCGGAGATCGCCAGCGCGACCAGGCATTCCACCATGGTGAACGCACCAGCGCGTTTCGAGCCGAAATGGTATGGGCGTCTGTTCATTGTCTTGGCCTCGTGTGTGTGGCACATACGGACAAAACGCTGGGCTCGGTCAATATCGAGCGCGAATCCAACTGGTCGAGCTGAGTTGATTGCCGTTGAGCGAGACGGTTACGGTGATTCGGAAGAAATCACTCATGCCGTCGCCGACCACGGTATCGAAATTCGACGCGCTGACGTTCTGAACGATCACCTGCTGGCTGAATGCCGGGAAATCGTTCAGGACCGTGCGGTCGGCCGCAATCGGCGGAGAAAACGCGAAATTGTCGAAATCGTCCACGTCGTCGTAGTCCGCCAGAGTCGTTTCCCCCCCCTCAAGTCCGAACGTGGGGTTCGTGGTATCCGGGTCCATCACCGGCAACGTGGCCGTCATTTCTCGGATCTGCTCGACGAGAAACTCGGCGGTGGAGATATCCGCCCCCGTCCCGTTGGCCAGGGTGAAAGAGGTATTGGCAACCACAAGGGCCGCAATCGACACCCCGACCAGAATCACGGCAATCAGAATTTCAAGCAGGGTAAACCCCTTGCTTCGTGGTGCAGCAACCATTGCACACCCCCCTCACAAACACTGGATGAGTCTATTTGCCCGAGACCACGCTCGACATCTTGAAGATGGGCAGAATGATACTCATCGCGATGAAACCGACCAGGAGACCCATCACGACAATCATGATCGGCTCGATCATCGAAGTCACCGCCTTGATCACGGCCTTAAGCTCGCGGCTGTAAAAACTCGCGATATCGCTGAGAACCTCCCCCATGTTACCGGAGTCCTCGCCACTTCGAATCATCTGAACGACGTTCGTGGGCATCAGCGTGTATCGGCTGAGGCTGGAGGCCACCTTCTTTCCCTGGCGGACCTCCTCGTACACACCCAGCCACATGTCCTTGTACAGGACGTTTCCGGCGATCTGAGCCGTAATGGAAATGGTGTTGAGAATGGGCACGCCGGCCCGCGTCAGCACCCCCATCGTATGAAGACATCGCGTGATGTACAGGCTGCGGCAGAGGGTTTTGATCAGGGGCACGCACAGTTTGACGTGGTCCCACCACCGCCGGCCCGATGTGGTGTTGATGAAGTACCAGAAAACCCAGAAACCGGCGCCAATGGCCGGGATAATAGCGTACCACCAAGTCCGCAGGAAGGAGCTCGCGGTCATCAATATGATGGTCGGCGTCGGCAACAGATGCTCTTTGCCCCGGAAGATCGCCAGGAAGCGCGGCAGAACGAAACACAACAGAAAGACCGTCACCGCCACGGCCATGACCGCGATGATGATCGGATAGACCATGGCGCTCTTGACCTGCGAGCGCGTGTCCGCCTCTTCATCGAGATATTCCGCCAGTTTCTGGAGCATGTCGCTGAGCGAACCCGAGGCCTCGGCGGCCGCTACCATGTTGATATACAGATTGTTGAAGATCTGCGGATGTTCGGCCAGCGCCTGCGAAAAGCTGTTGCCTTCCTCGATCCGAAGCTTCAAATCCCGGATCACGACCTGGAATTTGTGGTTGTCGCACTGCTCGCCGATCCCTTCCAGGGCGTCCTGAATACTGATGCCGGCCCGGATCATGACCGCCAGTTGATTCGTGAAATTCAGGATGTCTTTGCGACTGGGACCGAATTCGATGCGAAAACCGCGAAGCTTGTTGACGCCCGCCGAGCTTTGCGCGCCCCCGCCGGAGGAACCGCGGCTGCGCGTACTGCTGTCGGAACCCGGCGTGGATGCGTTCTGCCAGTTCTCGGAGATCGAGGTTCCTTCGTATTTTTGGACGGTTTCCGTTGCCATCTTTCCCTCCCTACCTTTCTGCGCCCACCGCCGTCGGGGCCTGCGCCTCGTTCGTCTCGTGCGCCGCCACCAGCACGCGTTCCATCTTGCCCGGACTGCTGGACCGCACGATCGCCTCTTCCCGGTCGATGAAGCCCTTGAAGTACATCTCCGCAATGCTGTGGTCCATACTCTGCATTCCCAGCCTTCGGGACGTCTCGATGATGTTGGGAATCTCGTAGATCCGGTTTTCCCGGATGCAGTTTCGCGTCGCGGAGGTGCACAGCAGGATTTCGGTACAGGGCACCATGCCGGGCTGGTCGATACGCTTGAACAGAGTCTGCGAAATCACCGCCTGGAGCGTGTTGGCGAGCATGGTGCGGATCTGGTTTTGCTGGCCCGCCGGATAGATATCGACGATACGCTCGATGCTCTGCGGGGCATTGATCGTGTGCAGGGTGCTGAAAACCAGGTGTCCCGTTTCGGCGCCGGTGATGGTGAAGCTGGTCGTCTCCAGGTCGCGCATCTCGCCGACCATGATGATGTCGGGGTCCTGACGCAAGGCATGGCGTAGGCCGGAGGCGAAGTTGGGACAATCCGAGCCGATCTCGCGCTGCTCGATCATACACCGCTCGTTTTCGATGATGTATTCGATCGGGTCCTCCAGGGTGATGATGCGCTTGCTGTACCTGGAGTTGATCAATCCGAGCATGGCCGCCAGCGAGGTGCTCTTGCCCGAGCCGGTGTGCCCGGTCACCAGGACCAGCCCTCTCGGCAGGTCGGTGAGTTCCTTCACGATCGGCGGCAGATGCAGGTCGTCGATGTTGTGCACCTGGTTGGGAATCACTCGAAACGAGATGGCGATCGTATCGCGCTGATAGTGCGCGTTGACGCGAAACCGGTCTCCGCTCTCCAGCGCCGTGGAGAAATCCAGGTCCCTTTTTTCCTCAAAGACCCGCATCTTCTCCGGCCCCACCATGGCGACGACCATGGCCTTGGCGTCTTCGTTGGTGACCGGCGGAAAATCCAGGTCGATCAGTTCCGTGTCACGTCGCAGCACCGGTGGCATCCCCACGTTGATGTGGACGTCACTGGCCTTATTCTCGATGCCCGCTTCCAGAATTTTCTTTATGTCCATCATGCTGGTGTCGTTCCCCCAGAACCGCCGGTACGCTCGGGCGGATCAGTCCAAGTTTTCCACAAAAACCTCGTCTTCATTCTGTCCGTACACCTCGGTGACGCGGAGCACTTCCTCGATGGTGGTGACCCCGGCGGCGACCTTCTTCATGCCGTCGTCGAAGAGGCTGTCCCGGCCGCTGGCGCGGAACGCGCGACGCATGTTGCCCACCGAGGAGTCTTTGTTGATCATGTCGCGGAAGTTGTCGTCGATGATCAGCATCTCGAAGATGCCGACTCGCCCGACATAGCCCGATCCGCGACAGGCGTCGCAGCCGGCTCCGTGAACGAGTTCGTTGGGATTGACGCCGGCCCGCTCCACGTACTTGCGCATGCGCTCGGGCGCCTTATACAATTCCTTGCACTTGTCGCATATTTTTCGGACCAGGCGCTGCGCCAAGGCCGCATTCATGGAAGCGGCAATCAGGTACGGGTCGATCCCGATGTTCACCAACCGGGTGATACTGCCGGCGGCGTCGTTAGTGTGCAACGTCGACAGAACCAGGTGTCCGGTCAGGGCCGCCTGTACGGCGATGCGAGCCGTCTCGTTGTCGCGGATTTCACCCACCATGATGACGTCCGGGTCCTGACGCAGCAGACTGCGCAGCGCCGCCGCGAACGTCAGTCCGATCTTATCGCTGACTTGAACCTGATTGCAGAAATCCAGCTCGTATTCCACCGGGTCTTCGACGGTCGAAACGTTCAGCCGTTCCCCGTCCATCTCCCCGAGGGCCGAATACAGCGTTGTGCTCTTTCCCGAACCGGTCGGCCCGGTCACCAGGAGGATGCCGTGCGGCAACGCCACCTGCTCCTTGAAGGCCGCGCAGATCCCCGGCTCCATGCCGACGTGTTCCAGCCCGCGCCTGATGGACTTGCTGTCGAGCACACGAATAACAGTCTTCTCGCCGCGGTTGGTCGGCAAGGTGGAAATACGCAGGTCGATGGCGCGTCCGCCCACGATGGCCGAGACTTTTCCGTCCTGCGGCAGGCGCCGCTCGGAAATGTCCATATTGGCCATGATCTTGATGCGCGAGACGATGGCCGGGTGCATCTTCAGCGGGGCCTCCATCGCCTCAAACAGGACACCGTCGATACGGCAACGGACTTTGGTCTTCTTCTCTTTCGGCTCGATGTGGATATCGCTGGCACCGTCGCGCACGGCGTTGCTGATGAGGTAGTTGACGAACTTGATGACGGGGGACTGCCCCGCCATTTTCTCGAGATCCTCCGACTCGTCCTGTTCGTCCTGGACCACCTCCACGTCGCTCATATCGTTGATAATGTCGTCGAGGTCGTAGTCGGGAGAGTCCTCGGCCTGGAACGACTCGCATATCGCCGCCACATCGTCCGGGGAGCAGACGACGACCCGCGTTTCCATCTGGGTCTGCCGTTTCACGTCCTCCAGGGCGAAGATGTTCGCCGGCTCGCTGGTGGCCACAACCAACGTTCCTTCCTCCAGGCTGATGGGAACGATGTTGCTGCGCTTGATGAAGTCCCCCTCGAGCTTCTGGAACGCCTGGGGGTCGACCTCGTCCGGGGAAACGCGCCGGAACTCCAGGCCGTTGAGCCTGGCCTTGGCTTCGAGAACGTCGTCGGTCCCGGCCAGGTTCTCCTTCAACAGCCAGGTGGCCGCGTCCATGCCCGGTCGCCCCATCAATTCCCGCCGCAGACGACCGTACTGATCGTCCGTGATCTTCTGCATCTCCAAGAGCACGTCCGCCACGTCGCGTGTGTGCGACTGGCTGGTCGGCTCCGGAGAGTACAGGTCACAAAGACCCCGCACCGTATCGTCGTCCTGGCAAACCTCCGTTGCCACGGGAGCATCATCTGCCGCCGGCCCCGACGGCCCACGGTCGTGTTTTGAGTGGGATAGAAAGCGTAGCATCATTGGGATAGCTTCAAATGAATGGTCAAATCTTCGGTCTCAGACCCGGCCGCGCCGGGCCCGGAATCGTCCCGCCAGAGCAGGTCGATGAAGTCACTGCCGATGCGCTTGATCAGGAACCCTTTGATCTCATCTCCCTCCTGAAGAATGCGGTCGTTGATCATGCAGGCGTTGCCCTTGTCCGATTCCATGACACTGAGGAACTCCAGCGTATCCGCTCGTTCGCGCGCGCGTTGCTTCCGGATCAGGGCCGCCTGTACGCCCACGTCGTCGCTGGCCAGAACCTCCTGCTCGATTTCTTTGGCAAAGACCTGCGCCTCAAAGGGATCCTTCACCAGTTCGTTCACCTGCACCTGGAACACGTCAGAGAACTCGTAGAACTTCTTGACGATCCGATCCATCTTGTCGACCATCTCGGTGCTGACTCCGGTCAGACGACCGATGGCCGCTTCCAGCCGGGTTTCCTCTTCGTCCCCCTGTTTGGCTGAAGCCGCCTGCGGCTGGCTCTTGCGAATCATAAACCACAGGCAGACCAGACCGATGGCCACCAGGATCGTCACCAGGATGGTGCTCTTACGCAGCTTGCTGCGGTTGGTCGCCACCGTCAGAAACTCTTGCGCGCCGTCATCGGAGGTGTGACCGCCCTGCGGCTCTGAACCCTTCGACTGACGAGTGGACGGCTCGCCGCCCCCTTGATCACGCATGAATGACAACATGATTTGGCTCCATCAATACCATCCTACTGATTGCTCGGCCGGCATTTCCCATGAAACGCGCAGGCCCTACGCCGCATTCTGAAAGAAGATGCTCAGGATAAACTCGGCGGACACGGACCCTTCGCCCGTCCCTTCTTTCTCCAATTCGAGCTGCCTCAGCTTCATGATGCGCGGGAGCTTCTCGATTTCCAGGAGGAAGGAGTAGAACGAGTTGAAGCTGCCCACCCATTTCATCTCCAGCGGCTGCTCTATGTACCCGCTGTTGTCCTTGGGCTGGAGGGTCCGGATCGTTTTCGGCTTCAGCCCCTTCTTCTGGGCCACTACCGTGACCTGTTCGAGGACTTTGTGAATCTCGTTGGTCGGCGGGAGTTTGCTCTCGAAAAAACGAATGGCCTCCTGAAGCTGTTCCAATTGTTTGTTGAGATCTTCCGCTTTGGCGGTCGCCTCTTCGAATTCGGCCAGTTTGGCGCGTTTGCCGTCGACCCGCTGTTTGGCTTCGGCCAGATGCTGGTTGGCCGGCTTGACCATATACTGGTAGCCCACCCCCGCGACGCCCAGCAACAACACAGAGAATATCGCCTTTCGAAAACCACTGGTCATGATTCCGCTCCACACGTAAAGGGCGTTGGCATTCTCACCCACATAACGATCCAAGGCTAAAAGTGATAGATTGAATGCTCGGCCTTAGCCTTGATCTCCTCGACGTCCTCCTTCGTCAGATGAATCTCCTTGCTCAACATGGCGGTGAGCTTGAAATGGCGGAAGGAGGTTTCGTCGATTTTCTTCTCTTTTGACTCCACGAGGGCCACGTTCGTAAGCAGCGAGGAGACGCCCAGTTGCTCGATGTAGGCCGCCACCTGAAGATCGCTGGGGGCCATTCCCTCAATGGTCAAATTGGTATCGAGCTGCTTCTCGCCCCCGGGTTTGGCGCCGGCGTCGGCAGCGCCGGCCTGTTTGGCGGCCTCATACCGGCTTTTCGCGGCGTTGCGACGCGACCGGCTCTGCGGCTCTTTCTGAATCAGGTTGAGCTTGACCAGCGAGACACCGGCCGGAAGGTTGTTCGTCAGGGACGCCAGCACCACGCTGCGCGGCACCGGTTCAATCAGCTCGGCCGTAGTCAAGGCCGTCCGCATCATTTCCTTGCGCCGCGTCTGCAGTTCCTCGAACTTCTTGATCGCTTCCTGCATCCGCGCCATCTTCGCGTTCACCAGAGCCTCCTCGGCGTTGCACGCCCGCTGTCGTATCTTGATGGTCACAAACGAACCACCCCAGGCAGCCATTACCACCGAGAAGAGAACGAGACACATCAAGTTGGCTCTACGCGACTCGTTGCTCTGTACGTAATCATCTGGCACAAAGTTTATGTTTGACATCACTCTTGTCTACCTCCGTTGAGGAACATCAGACAACGTGCGCCGTTATCTACGTAAGGCTGAGCCCGAAAGCCAGGGCCCAGCTCACCTTTCCGTTTCTTCTGTCCAGACCGAGGCGGTCCGGGTCGGTCAGCTCGATGGCCGCCATGCAATCGCCCATCTGCGCCTGAACCTCCAGTTGCTGGGCGACCGTCCGATAGATGTCCGCATCCACCGCCAGGCCCGAGAGGAAGATCAGCCGCTCGATCTGCATGTTCTTGTAGAGCGAGAGAAACTGGCGTCGGCAGGCGGTCAGCTCCATCCCCAGCCTTCCGACCAGCTTCTCGTCCTTGAGCTGCTTGGTGCCCATGGGGATTGAGATGGCATACAGCGGATTCTTGTGCCGGCAGACCACGACGTTGGTGCAGTCCGGCTCGATGTCGAGCAGCATCACAATCGCGTCCAGGTCGGTTTTGCGCCGGCCGAAGAAACGCGCGTAGCAACTGGAAAGAGCCATCGGCCAGACGCCGATCGAGCGAATCGACAGGCCGGCACGCTCATAGATCGCCAGGTGCCGCTCGATCACCGCCCGCTCCGTCGCCACCACCATGACATTGTCCTGTTCGGTCGGGATGTACTTGATCATGGTGTTCTTCTGCAACGGCTCGAACGGCAGCTTCTGCTTGATTTTCGCAAAGATCGCATCCTCGATCTTGCCGTCGAACTTCTTGGGCCAACGAACGTGATCGATGAACACCGAGTTCGCCGGCAGCGCCGCCACTACCTCCTTGCCTTTGAACAGCTTGCGACCGGTGGCCTCTCGCATCACCTCAATGGCCCATCGCTGCCACCGGGCGGTCCCCGCCGTGATGTCCGCGGGCCGGTTCACGTATTGCCCGGCCACCAGAAGTGTCTCTTCGCCGCCGTTGGCAAGCTGCGCCAGCTTGAGGCAGTCGTTGCCCAGATCCACCCCGATACTATAAGAACGCTTTTTGCCCAGTCCAAACATATGAGGTTAGCCTATCCAAAAAAGAGACTCGACCGTACTTCGTTCTGTCGCGGCGATAGGGATTACGTCTTGTCGCATATTGTTGTGACCCCTGTTTCCTTGATACCCTATGGCCTTGCAGATTCCTGCACCGGACCGGTCGGCAGTACTATTTCGGCTATCGGGCCGGCGCCAATTAAAATATAGAAACAGAAGTGCGCGAGGCCAAAAAGCACCGCCGATATTGGCCCGCGGCGCCGGTGCAGGCGCCTACCGGCAACCGGGGTGGCTCCGATAACGCACCTCCATCGTCGCCGGTTGCGTCGGCGCAGACAGGAGGTCGGCCCCGGACGACGCCGCGGTCCACAGGGAAATGCGGTGGAATCACCAAACGAGGGTCGGGCGCATGGGAAGGAAAGATCGGGCGCGGACGTGAGGTCGCGCCATGGGCAAGGCAGCGCCGGCCGGCGCCCCTATTCGGCCCTGAGCCGACGGCTCATCAACTCTTCGATGGCGGTCCGGACCGGCTTGCTCTCAAAGAGCACGTCATACACAGCCCGGGTTATCGGCATCTCGACGTGATATCGGGCGGCCAATTCCACCACGGATTTTGCGGTCGAGATCCCTTCGACGACCGAATCGGTCGCGCTGCGGGCCTCTTCCAGCGACTGCCCCCGGCCGATTCGCTCCCCGAAGGAGCGGTTCCGGCCCTTCGGCGAGATGCAGGTGGTCACCAGGTCCCCCAGACCGGTCAAGCCGGCGAACGTGCTTTCCTGAGCCCCCATGGCCAGACCCAGCCGGGTGATTTCCGCTAAGCCGCGGGCCAGCAAAGCGGCCTTGGCGTTGTCCCCGGCGCCGACGCCGTCGATGATGCCGGCGGCGATAGCGATGACGTTCTTCATCGCGCCGGCCAGCTCCACGCCCACCACGTCGACGTTGGTGTACACGCGCAGCCACGGACACGTAAACGTGCGCTGCACGCCCGCAGCCAGCGATTCGTCTTCGGCCGCCGCGCACGCCGTAGCCGGCAGCTCGCGCGCCAGCTCGTCGGCGATGGTCGGACCGCTCAACACCGCCAGCCGCTCGGCCCCGCCGACCACATCGGCGATGACCTGTGTCGGCCGCAGCAGCGTCTCGTTCTCGATGCCCTTGGCCACCGAGACGATCGGAACCTCCGCGGGAACGTGGTCCTGCAAACGAGTCCAGACGCTGCGCATGTATTGACACGGCACCGCCGAGACGACCAGATCCGCACCCACCATCGCCTGCTCGTCGCGCGGATCGAAGATGAGCGAGTCGGGCAGCTCGTAGCCCGGCAGAAACTTGCGGTTCTCGCGATGACGCTCGGTCTGGCCGAGTTGCTCGGCGTCATAGCCCCACATGCGCGTCGTGATGCCCTTGCGGCACAGCAGAATGGCCAGAACCGTTCCCATGCCGCCGTCGCCGATAATCGCTACGTTGTGATATTCCCGTTGTGCCATGACCCTGGTGATTCCTGAATGGATTCCTTTAATAGCTGTCGCATCAGATTAGAACCCCGAATCTCCGCGAAGTCAATTTCGGACCGGCGCTTTGTTGGGAAAGCCGTGCTCCGTCGCCTGGCATATGATCCTCGTCATCCTGAGCGGAAGCGAATCCCGGCGCGCCGGGATGGCCTGAGAATGAGGAATCTCTTCCGTGCGCAGCCCAGATCCTTCGCTCCGCTGCGATTCGTTCAGGATGACAAACCGCGCAGAAAGTAATCATAGTCCGCATAACAGACGACCGAGAAACTGGCCCAAACCTGAGACGTCCGAGTAGAAAGCGGTGATTATCGTAGGGCCGGCGGTACCGGAGCCGCTCGCCTCTTTTTTTTGTCCGTCCCGGCCGCACCCGACCGATAACCAGTATCACTTCCGGCATTTCTATTCGAAGTTGCAGATGTCGTCCTCTGTCCCGTACAACCCATCCCGGCCGGCACTGATGAGAATGTAACGGTCCGCGCGATACGGCACGGGCCGCGCCGGGTTCTTGTGGCTCAGTGTATTCAGATAAAACCGCTTCGGATCGGCAAGCGGATGAATGGCATCCGGATCGCCCGGCACACCCAGCGCGATCAACGCCTGATTGTCCCGGTAGTCGTAAATGTTCTTCGGATTGTCCGGGTCGTTCACATCGTGCGTCGTCCCATTGGGATCGGCTCGATAATACAGAACCGGCATCCCCGTCTCTTTCCCGCCCGGGCGTTCCTGTTCGTAACAATCACACAAAACGTAAACGTGCTCGGCAAACGGCCCCGTCTTGCCTTTGCCGTAGACGTCGACCAACCGGTGCGCACGGGCAGACTCCGGCGGCAGGAACGGTCCCCTTCTGCCTTCAAGCGTCACGGCTGCGTACAAGAGTTTGCCGGTGTTGGGATCTGCCCCGTCGAGCCGGAATCCTGAGTGTCGATGAAAGCCAGCCAAGTCCTGCCCCATCATGGCCTCGGCCAGCTTCATCGCCCCGCAGTAGGGCAAACCCGTCTCGTCATTCGCATCGGACGGGGGACTGCGGCCAAACTCGTCGGGAAAAAGCTCGAGCGCTGCCTCGAAAGAATGAAATTGAGCCTTTTGCTTTACCTTGACGTCGTGATGCCGGACAGAGCGGATGAAATAAACTCCAGGAAGCACGAAGAAGATAAGGAGGAGCAGGCCGACAAATAGTAGAAGGCAGAACTTCAGCGCAGCCCAATCGCGTGATGAAATCGCATCGTTCATGGCAATCTCCCTCGCAACAGGTTATCTCAGTTGCGTCGCCCGCGGCGACGGCCAAACATCGGTCACACGGCCTTAGCCCTGTACGATCTCGAGTTTGTCGGGGCGGAGGCGTTCTAATTCGGGCAGTTGCTTCTGGCCCATTCGCACGTCGATAACGACGGAGCTGTCGGCATACTGCTCGTTGAGGATCCGCCCGTGGGCCCGCAGGTAGCTTTGCACCTTGCCGTTGGACTGGCGCGAGCAGACCCGCAGCACGACCTCACGTCCCCGGTACTGCTCGGTGACCTTCTCGCTGAGCTCGTCCAGACCCAGCCCACTCCGCGCCGAGACGGCGACGGCCTCCGGATGCAGCGTCTGGAGCGTCTCGAGCAGGCTGACGTCCTTGATCGCGTCGATCTTGTTCAGCACTTCCAGCACCGGCCTGTCGCTGCACCCGATCTCCGACAGGACGCCGTTGACCGACTCGATCTGGCTCATGGCCTCGGCGTTGGAGACGTCAATGACGTGCAGCAACAGGTCCGCGTTGACCGCTTCCTCCAGCGTCGCCTTGAACGAGGCCACGAGCTGGTGGGGCAGATTCCCGACGAAACCGACCGTGTCACTGAGCAGGACCTCCACGCCACGTGCGGGCGTCCATTTCCGCGTCCGCGTGTCCAGCGTGGCGAAGAGCCGGTCCTCGACGAACACGCCGGCGTCGGTGAGGCTGTTGAGCAGCGTGCTCTTGCCGGCGTTGGTATAACCGACCAGGCAAATTTTGAATGTGCCCGTCCGCCCCTTGATCTCGCGGAGCTTGCGGCGGTCGATGCCGACCAACTCGCGTTTGAGCTCGCTGATCCGCTTGGTGACGAGCCGCCGGTCGATTTCCAACTGCTGCTCGCCCGGGCCGCGGGTGCCGATTCCGCCGACGGCGCCGGCCGAAGTGCCGCCGCCGGCGCCGGCGACCGTGTCTAAGTGCGACCACATCCGCGTCAGACGCGGATACGTGTACTCCAACTGCGCCAGCTCGACCTGGAGCTTGGCCTGCTTGGTTTTGGCCCGCGTGGCGAAAATGTCGAGGATCAGCTCGCTGCGATCCAGCACCTTGACCTGAACAATCTTCTCCAACTCGCGGATCTGGGCAGGCGAGAGATCGTTGTCGAAGATCACCACGTCGGCCTTGTGCCGCCTGACCCGCTGGCCAAGCTGTAAGACCTTGCCCTTACCTAAATACGTGGAAGGCTTAATCGTGCGGATTTTCTGCTGAAACCGGTCAACGACGACCGCCCCGGCACTTTCGGCCAGCGCAGTCAACTCGGCCAAATCGTCCCACCCGTCCGATCTCGACAAGATCGCGGCCACCAGAACGGCCCGTTCTTTCCTGACTCTCAGAGTCTGACGAAACTTCTCCAATGAAGAGCATACCTCCAAATACAGCGTTCATTATAGCCGGTTTTCGGCCTGTGTTCAAGATCCACGCCACCGGCGGCGACGCCCGCCTCAAACACATATACGCCCGGGCGAAGGCCCCGACGGCACAGAATTCGCGGAAAAAGGCGATTTGCCCCTTTTTTTGGCTTGAAAATCGGACCAAAGAACATTATCTTTAGTGTTCCCTACATTATGACGAAGAATTCAACCGTATAAGCGCGTTTTCTCGTTGGCCTTGAGAATCCTTGTAAGGAGTAGAATTAGTGTTAAAAGTCAAGATGCGTTCCGGCGAATCCGTTCAGCAAATGATCAGGCGCTTCAAAAAGCTGTGCGAAAAGGAAGGTTTGATCCGCGATATGAAGCGCACGACCTACTACGAGAAACCTTCCGAAAGAGAACGCCGGCGTATGCGCAAGGCCCAGCGAGCCGCCCGACGCTAATCCATAGCCTTCCGGCACCTCCAATCGAGTACGATCCGAGCAAGCAGCGTTTCCCCTCACCGCCTGCTCGGTTTTTCATTTCCCCTGCACCCGAGCGCACAATGTCATTGCGAGCGAAGCGAAGCAATCTACAGGCGCACAATTCGTGAAACGCGGTGGGAGGGTATCGGCCTACTGCCGCCCGGCAGGCACGCATCGCGTTCAACGCTTCAGGGACACCCCATTTGCCTTTCCTCCGGCTTGCGCCTACAATGCCGGTATTGACCCGGAGCATGCGGTGGTTTTCGGTGTGGAGAACCGGGTAATACAGGCAAATGAGTCGAAGCGGTCGCGTCGTGATTCTCTGGCCACCGCCACGGCCTCCGTGGCCGCGGCGGGCATGATGGGAGCAGGCTGTATGGAACCGAACCAAGGAACACGCAAAACCCTGGGCATGTGCGGACTGGATTGTGCGGCGTGCCCGGCCCTCATCGCTCACAAGACCAACGATCGGGCCCTGAGGGAAAAGACCGCCACCGAATGGTCCCAACAGTTTCAGGTGGAGCTCAAGCCCGAGGACATCGACTGCGTGAGCTGTCTGAAGGCCGAAGGCCCGCACATCGGCCACTGCAGCGAGTGCGAGATCCGCAAGTGCGGCCAGGACCGCAAGGTGGACAACTGCGCCCTGTGCGCCGACTACCCCTGCGAGACCATCGCCGGCTTCCTCGCCAAGGTTCCGCCGGCCAAGGCCAACCTGGACGAGGTCGGGCGCGCCCGCCGAAGTTGACCGGCCGTATTCTGGTAGCACCGGAGAGGGAACATGAAGGAGTTTGGCGCCGAGTTGTGCCGACATGCGGGAGAAACGGTAATGGGAACAAGGATTCTGTCGTTTTTCGTCTGGGTGATCGTATCGGCCACGGTTGGATGTGGCGGCGCGGCGCAGACGGGAACCGACGTCACACGAGAAGCAACGGAAGCCGCCCCCGACTGTATGGCTTTTGGCTACGGGGGGCAGATCAAGATGCTCTACGACCGCCGGCAGCGGCCCCAGTCGGTCTACCTCGATGACAAAGTCCATCTCGTTTTCAATGGCGGGGGACAGGCCGGGGCCCGGCCCAAGGCCCGCACCCAACCCATGGCCGTCACGTACGATCCCGTCACCCGGGAGTTCTCCGAGGCGGTCACACTCGGTCCCGGATCGCGCGACCACCACTACGGCCCGGTCATCTGGGCCGATGAAGACGAGCATCTGCACGTTCTGTTCGGCTGCCACAAGACCCCCGGCACACATCTTGTTTCCCGACGGCCCGGAAGTATTGGAAGCAGCCTTGCCTCCTGGAATACCGCCGCGCAAATCGCTCCCGGAATCTCCTACCCCACCATGTTCCGCCTATACGACGGCAAGGAATTGATCTACTATCGCACCGCCGGCCACACCAGCTCATGGACGTACCGCATCACCGGCGACCAGGGCAAGACGTGGACGGGACCGGCCCGGGACGTGACCGATATGGACAGCCGCGGCAGAACCGAATGGTCGTCCTACCACACGGTACTTCCCAGCCAGGACGGCGAGTTTCTCCATGTGGCCTTTATCGCCTACGACGACAACAAGTCCAACGATCCGAAGCGCTTTTACAACCCGCGCTACGACCGGGCCGTCTCGAACGAATGGAAGTATAACCTCTACTACCTCAAGATCGACCTCAAGACGCACTGTGTGACCAACTTCGACGGCGAAAGCATGGACACACCCATCGACATCGACCAGGCCGATGCGAGATGCAGAATCTGGGATACGAAATGGCGCGGGGCCGGCGTGCCGCCAACCATCGCGCTCGATGAAAACGAAGAGCCTGCCTTTCTCCACGTCCTCTCAGGACAAACGCTCGAGGACCATCAGTACTATTTCATCAGGCGGGCGAAAGGCGCGTGGAAGCGAACGCTCATTACCCGTTCGAACCATCAGTGGAATAGCTGCCATTTAGCCCGGGGCGAAAACGGCGCCTGGCACGCCTATCTCATCGTCGGCGACGGGTACCTCGACACGGGCGGCTACATGGACCGCTACGGCGGCGGACGCGTCGAAGAATGGGTCTCCCGCGACAAGGGAAACAGTTGGAACAGGCGCCGCAATCTGACGCCCGAGGCCTCTCGATATCCGGGATGGAAATACAACAACATTCAGCCGGTGACGAGACCCAACGGGAGCTTCGTGAACGGGATGCTCCTCTTCTACGGCTGGAAAGATCAGGAATCCCCTGAAGCGAGGGCTTTCCTGCTGCATGAGGACGGAGCGGCCCTCCCGTGATTGACGCGGGCGGGCAGCCCTGCGAACGTCCCTGCTATTTGTCCTGCAACAACGAGAGCTTCGCCTGCACGCGTTGTTGGGCTCGTTGCGACCAGGATCTCACGGCGTAGGGGTTGAACAGAAAGCGCCAGCCTCCGTCGTGATAGAAATAGACGTGCGCCTCTTCGAAGCCCTGGGCATAGATGGCAAAGACGGGACCCACGTCTCCGGTCCGGGGATTGGCGGGGGCCGGTGGAATGCGGCGAACGTTGAGATGCCTCATCTGCCGGGTCCAGTTACGGCGTGCCATGCACACATCCACCAGCAGTGGTTCCGTATCGACGAACAGACGACCGTCTTTGCATGAAAGGCCAATCACGTCCGACTTCCGCGGTCAGTGCGAGATAGACGCCGGTAATCAGATCGTCGCCGCCGCATTGTAAAACACTGTGTTCAGGAGTTATCCATGTTCATGAGTGTCCTTAGTGGGTGTTCTGCGTGAGCTCTTCGAGAAGGGTCCGGGTGTGGCGACTAACGCCTGGGATTTGGATAAGCTGGCCGTCCGACAGCGCCGGTCGACAGATCGTCAGGGTATCCCCGGCCCAGGCCAGACGGCTGCCGGCCGGGAACACAGGCACGATTTCGCCCTTGATCCAGGCATAGGACATATCCTTCGTGGCAAAATAGACGATACGTCTGCCCTGATCGGCCGCCACTGAGATAATCGGCTCCTGCATGGCCACGAGCAAAACAATCGCGACCTGGCTCTGATCCTTGTCTTTGCCGGCAACGGGATCCGTGACCTTAAAGATATTGCCGCCGGAGACCACCAGGCATCCTCCGCGTACGGCACAAAGGTCTTGCGGCCGGCCCTCGGTGGTCAGGATCGGCTGCATGGTTCCCTTAGTTTCGCCGGCCAGGCGGATGCGTAACAATCGTGCACCTTCGCCCCGGGTCGTGAGCACATAGGCGAATTCGCGATCACATGACAGCGCCCTCGCTTCGCCAGGCAGAGGATACAGCGTGACCAGATACCCGGCCATATAGGCGGATAACTCCCTGGGGCGTAGGACCAGCACGACCCCGTCGGGCGTCACAGCGATGTCGCGGATAGTTGGGCAGGGGTCGTTGAGCACATTTTCTATGCGATCGCCTCTGCGGTCATAGCGCATCAGCGTCTTGGCAGTGGCCAAATAGAGCCCGTCGGCCCCATCGGCCGCCACGGGTCCGGTCAGAGCCAGGTTTAGTTTCTTGGCGTGTTCCGGGCAGATCTGCACCCGCGGACCGGCGGACTGGCACCCAGCGACGCCCAAGGTGATCAATATCACAAGAAAGTGTCTGGTCATAAACGTCCTCACTTTCCGAGTTGCATTCTTCCTTTGCACAACGGGCACTGGATCGGCTTGCCGTGGCAATCCGGACAAGTGATCTTGCCGGTCCCGCGACAGGCCTTACAGTCGATGGTTCCGGTCCCTTTACAGTGTCGGCAGGCGACCTTGCCGTCGCCGCCGCACCGCCCGCAGATAAGCTGCCCTTGGCCGCTACAAGTGGAGCACTGGCCGCCGTCGCCCGTGCCACCGCAGTCACTGCAAGTGACGAGCACGGGCACCTGCGTGGTGTAAGTGCGTGTTTCATAGTGGCGCTCGTAGATGGGATTGCCCGCGTCGTCAAAGCCAATTTGGTCTATTACAAGTTCCTGACGCTCTTCGGTCTGAGATTCGTAAGTGGTCACTTGACCGCTGCCGCCGCAAGTCCAACAGCGTTGCCGACCGGTACCGTCACACATGTGGCACGCTACAATGCCGGTGCCGCGACAGGCCGAGCAATCGACCAGACCGCTGCCCTTACATTTTGTGCAGGTAAAGTGTAATTTGCCGTTACACTTCGGGCAGGTGACAGTCCGTGTGTTATGACAGGTGGGGCAGTCCAACTGCCCCCTGGCCGAACAATGGGGACAATCCACCGGCTCAGTCAGCAGCTTGACGACCTTCTGCGAGTAACGGCGGATTGCCGAAGATAGGTTTCGTTTGCCTCGTGTCAATTCATGAAAGATCAAAGGCGCAGAAACCTCGGCCTCTACACCTACGGGAACCTTCTTCAGAGAAGCAGGGAGCTTCGGCTTTTTGGCAAAATCAAAACCTACTGCGAGGCTTACTTCTTTTTGTGTATTGTAACCCACGCTACCCTTGAGTCCGTAGTATTCGAGTGATAGCTGTGTGCCGACGATGCCCTTACCCGAGCTTTCAAATGCCCCGGCACTACTCCAACGGGAAGCATGCAACTGATAGGTACCGGCGATCTTTACCGGGCCGGCGTCAATGGCGGTCTTTAGTTGGGCCATATCAGCGACCATCCATTCGTTGTCCCTGGCGGAATAGCACACGCCGACCTTATAGGAAGCGCCGGTGAAAGAAGAGGTCTTGCTTTCCAATTCCAGATTGAAGGAGACGGACGGGGCGCCCAGGGAAAAATCGAGCCGAGTATCGGTCGGCAGCGGCATGGGCATGTCCATGCGTGTCATACACGGGTCCGAATCGGCCCGAACGGTCGGAATGGGCAAAGGTACAAATAAGGGTATCACAAACGGCTCCGGATCGGTCTGACCGGTCGGTGGGGGCGGCGGAACTTTCATGCGTTCGTAAAACAGACGTGTCTGCTTGCGGCGGATTGCGTCTCGTTGCTCGAACATGGCGGCTTGCCAGGCCAGAAACGCCTGGCTGGCCGTGTTGATGTCCTGGGCATGGGGCCAGTCCGCCGGTACGCTCGGTGGGTCCTGTGTCCACTCGGCCATGACGGCCTCCGCCGCCTTCAGCGGATCCACCGTCGATTCCGTGCCGGATGTTGCCTCACCCGATACGGTCGTTACCAGAATGATAAGAAACCCGCCTGACAGACGGGCGGCCATTTCCTTCAAGCGGTTTTTCAACGGGATCTTCATGGCACGGACCTCAGAGGGATGAGTCAATGTTGACTATCGCTTGTGTTTGATTCTTCAATCTGGCAGAGCAAGAACAACTCCAACGTATCGAAGGGAATACCGGAGAGCGTACACTTGAACACACGCAAGGCTCCGGCTTGGGGTGGCAAGGGCAAGATCTTCGGCGTGCCCGGTGGTGTCGGTGCCGCGAGCAAGGCCTCGAAGGGGTTCTCTTGGCCCGTCGTATCTACAGTGAGGTCGCCGGAGCTGCGGAGTGCAATGGCCAGGGCAGCGCCCTGATTCGGTTCCGCCAGGCGCAATTCCAAAGATCCCCACCGTTTGGTGTCGTGCAGGGTGATCCACTCGCGTCCGACCTGGAACCAGTTTCTTTGCACGTGGGCTTGCTGGAGACCAAAGGGTTTGAGTGCGTCAAGCACCGCTTTCTCACTCTCTTGAAGATCCGGTGCGCCCAACTCTTCAGCGGTCAGCACCTTCAGCCGGACGACGAAGGTCTCCTCTGTCAAGGCCCCTGAATCGGCCAGGGCCTGCCCAATCGGCTCGCGCGCCAGCGGACTCGCCATCCACCCATGGTTTCCAAACAGCACCGGGCGGTGCCCCACCCAGTAGATCCGCCCCCAAGGCGTTTCGTAGTAATCGCTGATGTGTGCGGGCGCCGGCAATTCCTGTTCCCGATAGAACAGTTTCCCGTAATGTCCCTCGCTCCGCGTGCCTTTGTTGGCGACGGAATATTCGTATCGCCAGGGGCCCATCCGATGAGTTCCTTCTTTGGAGAGGAGTTTCTCCTGCCCAAGTGACGCGGAAGAACCAACGTTGCCGCAGCCTGCGACGACCAACGCCGTCCATAACACGATGAAGACCACAACAGGCCTCTGGAGGCAGATCCCCCGACGTCTACAGTCAGCTAACATTTGAGTGGGCCCTTCAATCCAGGAGTGGTTGTGCCGTGTACAACGCATCAATACCACCGTTAGAAACGGATCTTATGAATCCTCGACTTTCTCGATATCAAGACCTCTCGCGCCCCGTATTCGTTCTTACTCGGCCGATCGGACCGCACCGAATAACGCCGGGGTGGTCACAAACTTGCATGTCATATGCTTAACCTCAGATGCAGGCAAATACACATTCTGCGCGTTTCGAGTTTCCAAATCTGCCCGGAAAGAGCAAATGTTCTCGCAGTCACTTCGAAAGAACCTCCCGGAAGAGACACGGCCAAGACACACATTCGGAGTGCCTGTCATTGTCTATATCGGTCAAATACGGGCCAAACTCAAGTAATATGTGGCGAGCCGGTTCCTTCTCCACGTAACCGGCAAGAATCAGGAGGAGGTGACGCGAGGAAGACACCGGGTTGTGCCCTGAATGTCACCGGGGAGGCCCTGCGAACGGATTCCTGCCTGGGTGACATCCTGGGGATACCACACTTCCTCCCTGGCCCGCTCTGCGACGCGATTCGTGAAAGCACAACGTCATAAAGCTGGGGCCGTTTTTTGCCAGAAGGAGGCCAAACCCGAAGCCGTGAGGATGCAGACGAAGACGAAGATGGCGGCGGGAATGGCGGCCTTGGGGCCGAGGTGGGCCAGGGCCAGGGTGGCGCCGAGGCCGGCGTTTTGCATACCGATTTCGATGGTCAGCGTGCGCCGCCGGGGGCGGCTCATGCGAAAGAGCGCGCCGACTCCATAGCCGGCGGCCAGCCCGTAGACGTTCAGGACCAGCACCGCCGCCAGGACCAGCCCGGTCACCTCGCGCAGCCGATCCCGGTTCAGGGCGATCACCAGCGAGCAGATGAAGATGATGAAGGTCACCGAGAGAGCGGGAAACACCGGCTGGATCTTCTCCATCTTCTCGCGGAGGACGTGCCGCACACCGAACCCGACGAACAGCGGGATCACGACCATGATCATCACGTCCAGCATCATGCCCCAGAACGGGACCTCCAGCTTCGTGCCCTGGGCCAGCAGGAAGGTCAGGCCGGGCGTCAGCAGCGGACACAGCAGCGTGGAGACCGTCGTCAGTGAGACCGAGTAGGCGGTATCGGCTTTGGCGATGTAGCTCATCACGTTGCTGGCCATCGCGCCGGGCGCCGAGCCGGCCAGGATCAGGCCCACCGCCAGCTCGTCCGGCAGCCCGAACCAGCGGGTGACGAGGAAGGCCCCGAGCGGCATGATGGTGAACTGGGCTGCCGAGCCAATGAGAACAACGACGGGATTCTGGATGATGCGCTTGAAGTCTTCGGCGCGAAGCACGGCCCCGATGCCGAACATCGTCAGCGAGAAAAACAGCTTGTTATAGCCGCCCAACGCCACGAACGGCCCCGGCCAGCGGAACGCCGCCGCACCGAACAGGACCACCCATAGCGCGAAGTACCGGGTGTAAAAGGATAGTATTCTGCCCAACATAGCCGGGCAGATTATAAAGACCCGTCACGCCGCCCGCAACGCAAATCGCCGCATCCGCGCCCGCCGGCCCTTATTGCTGCCTTTCCAGCTCTTCGCGTAACGCCCGACATTCCCGGCGTGCCTTGGCCAGCTCCTCTTCGACGCGTTTGTACTTAGTGATATCCAGCGTGATTTCCACACCTCCGACGATGGCGTCGTCTTCGTCGCGGACTGGCGCGGCCTGGATGAACCAGACTCGGCCGTCCGGCGTGGTCTTTTCCACTTCCGCCCGGCACCCCGTCTCGATGGCTTGCAGCACGGGACAGTCCTTGCAAGGGTCCTCGCGCTCGGCCCAGAGCGTATAGCAATACGCCCCGATCACCTCCTCGCGGCTCAGACCGAGCGATTCACAGGCCGCCCGGTTGGCCCAAAGCACTTTCATGTCCCGGTCTTCGTGAACGACGTGCTCGGTCAGGCTGTCCAGAATCGTCTCTTTCTCCCGCTCGGCCTGGCGCAGGGCCTGCTCGGCCGTCCTGCGCGCCGTGATGTCGCGAATGCTCTCGCGGTGCCCGAGGGAATGACCCTCCTCGTCGTACAGCGGCTGCCAGGACATCTCGGCCCAGATGACCCGGCCGTCCTTGCGCTCGATGCGGAACTGCACGTCGTTTCCGCTGCTGCCCTTGACAGCCGACTGAAACACCCGGGAAATGCGGTCCCGGTCCTCCTCGTACACCAGAGGCAGCGGGTAATCCTGCATGGCCGTCAGCTCTTTGATCGAATAGCCGGTCACCCGGGTCACCGCCGGATTCGTCCAGAGTACGCGCGCCCCCGGACCGAGCCAGACTTCCCAGTCGTACGTGTAGTTCGCGATGGCCCGGAAGCACTGTTCGCTCATCCGCACCGCCAGCTCGCTACGTTTGGACAAAGTCACGTCATCATAGACGGCCATGACATGGCCGTTTGGAAGCTTGCAAACGTAATTCTGACGCCAGCCACTGATCCGATCGTCCTTGTACACCGAGATGGGGTGACGTTGCGGTTCGCCCGTCTTCCAGACCTTTTGAAACACATCGAACAGGCCGAAGTCCCGCACGCCCGGAAACACCTCCAGCACGCTCTTGCCCACCACGTCGGCTTTCTCGATCTGTTCAACCTGCTCGGCGGCGCGGTTGAAATCGACGAAAATAAAGTCTTCGCCGTCGTTTTCGGCGCGGTAGACGGCCACGCACGTGTTGGCGTGATTCAGGAACGCATCCAGTTTCGCCTGCGTGACCTCCGGCGGTTCCGACGCGTCAGGCCGGCCCGCCCGGCCGGATGACTCTGCGCTTCTTCCTTCCATGATGTTCCCCTCTTGAAGCAAACCCCCTGCGCCCGCTTTCCCGATCGCACGGGACGGGCCTGGGCCCCCAGGTCAACACTCGATCTGTCAGCCCGGATTGTAAGGAAGTAATCGCTCGACGGAAACCGTCAACTCACTTTTTTTCGAAGCCCGCCGCCTTAAAAAGAAGGCCCCGCCCGAAGGCGGGGCCGGCATCTACAACCACGGTACAGACTCGCCACGCTATTCTTCGGAAAGAGGCAAAATAATGAACCGCGTGTAGCCTTCACTACGAATCCGCAGCAGGGCTTTGCCCTTCTTCTGTGCTTTTTGAATCGCCTCGTTGAATTCCTTGACGTTGCGGACAACGTCCCTATCCACTTCCATGATCACCGTTCCGGGGCGAATTCCCTTCTCGGCGGCCGCCGAGTCCGGCTCGACCTCGGTGACCACGACGCCCTCCAGATCGTCATAGCCCAGGTCTTCGGCCAGATCCTTGGTGAGAGTCTGCACGGACAGTCCCAGTTGCTCCTGCGTCTCGACTCTCCCGCCGCCGGCCGTGGGGCCGCCTTCGGGGCGCTTGTCGAGTTTGGCCGTAACCGTCTTGCGCTTGCCGTTTCGTACAATCACCAATTCGACCTTCGTGCCCGGCTTGTACATCGCCACGCGGTTGCTCAGCTCGTTGGCGCTGGCCACCGGCTCGCCCTCGAGCTCGACGACGACGTCACCGGCCCGCAGACCCGCCTTCTCAGCGGCGGAATCTTCCGTAACATCGGAGACCAGGACCCCCTTGGTGTCTTCGGCGCCGAACGATTCGGCCATGTCCGGATCCAGGTCCTGGATGATCACGCCCAGGAAGCCGCGAACGACCTTGCCGCTTTCTTTCAGTTTCGTGTAGATCACCTTGGCCATGTTGCTGGGTATCGCCAGACCGATACCGACGTTTCCGCCGGGGCCGATGATAGCGGTGTTCATTCCCACCGCCTGACCGTCCAGGTTGAGCAGCGGGCCGCCGGAATTGCCGAAGTTGATGGCGGCATCGGTCTGAATGAAATCCTCGTAATCGGCCACGCCGATGCGGCTGCGGCCCTTGGCGCTGACGATCCCGGCAGTCACCGTGTGGCTCAGGCCGAACGGATTGCCGATCGCAATGACCCACTCGCCCACTTCGAGCGCATCGGAATCGGCCCACTTCACGTAGGGCAGATCCTCTCCGTCAATCTTGATGACCGCCACGTCCGTCTCCGGATCCGTGCCGATGACCTCGGCCGAGAGGGTGCGGCCGCCGTCGAGGCTGACCTTGACATCGGAAGCTTCGCCCACGAGATGATTGTTGGTTAGGATATACCCGTCGGGCGTGACGATAAATCCCGAGCCCTGCGCCACTTGCTTCGATTCCGGCCGCTCGTATTCCCGCGGAGAGCGACGCCGGAAAAAATACTCGAAAAGATCTTCGTCGAACGGGCTGCCAAAGGGCATTTCGCGCGAGCGGGCTCGGCTCGTGACCACTTTTTCGGCCCGGATGCCGACCACCGCCGGCGAGGCCTTCTCCGCGATCGAAGCAAACGCCTTGCCCATCTGACGCAAGGTCGCGATACTCTGCTGATCCTCGGCCCACGCCGACAGCGGCACCGCCAGCAAGACAAAAGCAATCACAGCCCCGGTGATGAAACGACGGGGTTTGCTGTCTGCTCGAACAACCTCTGTGTTCATGTTTGACCTCCAGTTTCTGTCATGAAACCCAGACAAAACCAAGCCGAACAGCGGAATCAAGACCACCGGCATAGCCGGTGGTATGAGGAAGGCCCCTAAAAGGGGC
>CAYPZL010000077.1:0-24018 GCA_964415045.1 uncultured Pirellulales bacterium
AGGAGATTTTTCCTCCCTAAAGTAAGCCTAATCTCCATTTTGCAAAAGTTCAGTCTCTAATATAACAAGCCGCAGAGGCTTTTGCTTCACGCAGGACAAATTTTTTCTCCCGATCGCATCCTCCCCGCGCGGGGCCATTGCATCAGGGCAGGCCCGGGCCTGCCGGCGGCCAGACCGTGGCGCGGTGTCTTTGCCGGCTCGCGTCCCTGCGCGTTTTGGGTAGCGCACCTGCACGTAATGGGGTTGTTCCGGTTGAATCCCATTGATATTATAGGGTGTGAGGGCAGGGTCTTTGACCCGCCATGGACTTATTTGGAGGTGTGTGGTGCCCAGTGGTTACCCGGAGGCAGGACTCACATGGAGCGTGTTTGAGGCCGTTTGCGCTGCGGTGGGAAGGGCTTTTGCACATCGATGCCGCCGGCAGCCAACTACGTGGGGTCGCAAGACCGCTGGGGTTGGGACCGTGCCGGCCAAGGGCTGCCGCGTCCCTCTCAAGCCCATCGATTCCCGGACCGACAAATGGAATGTCGCTTCGAATCGGCGTTTTCTGCAGAGGGCACGGCATGGCGATACGCACCCGTTTGACCGCTCGTATTTCACAAGCTGCCAATCACATCGCGGCCGGAACCTTGTCTGCACCGTCGGCCGCGCGTTGTCCCCGGACATATTGCCAGCCGAACAAACGTGGAGACTATTTGTGAAAGGAGAAGCATCATGGGTAAGAGAATGATGGGCCTGTTGATTTGCGCAACCGCGCTCATGGCGGTGCCGGTCCAGGCGGAATTCTGGGCCATCTCCGACCTCGACCTGGTCCTGGACAAAAACACCGATGCCTCGCCGCCGCAGTACTGGTTGAAAGGCTTCACCTTCCCCGACCACGACATCGCGCTGGAGGATCTTGTGGTCGGAGAGAGCACCGGTGTGGTCAACGTCGATGATGAGGCGGGACGTCGGGACATCACGTTGGCCGACAACCTGGAGCTCAACGACTTCGCGCCGCGCAACGGGGCAAACCCGCCGGAGATTACCACGATCAACTTCGGCGGCTCGCCCACCTGGCAGGACACGAACGGTGCGGACAAATTCGATTTCTTCATCTTCGAGGCCGGAGGCAACGACGAATTTACCGTACAGGCGGTCCTGCCCGGCGGCGTCCTCGGCCAGAAGGTCGTCGTGCCCGCCAGCAAATGGAAGGACCTGGGTCCGGAGCCAAGGCCCGACATCAACCGGACGCCGGGGCCAAATAACAACCAGCCCATTCACGGCATCGCCTGGAAAATCACTGATCTCCTGGACGCCGATGGCAACGCCCTGGCGAATGACACGGTGATTGAAGGATTGGTGTTCACGAGTCCCGGCATGGACCCGAGTTGCATCTGCGCCGTTCGGGGCACGCCGTTTGCTTCCGCCCCCGACCCGGCCAATGGAGCCACGATCAGCAAGATCTGCCCCGTCCTGATGTGGGTTCAGGGAATGGGTGCAGCATCGGAAGAGGTTTACTTCAGCGCGAGCATGGCCGAGGTCGAGAACCTCGACGCAACGGCGCTATTGGCCACGGCCAGTCAGGGCCATGCGGCCGTATGCGTCCCCGGCGGCCCGTATGCCGACGGTCTGGCCCCCGGCACCTACTACTGGCGCATCGTGACCACCACGACCGCCCAGGAAACCATGCCCGGGCCGATCTGGAGCTTCCATCTCATCGGCGCAACCGCTTTCGACCCGGCGCCGGTGGAGGGCGCCTTGTTCGTCGATCCGGACGCCGATCTTTCCTGGAGCGCCGGCGCCGAGGCCCTGTTCCACAACGTCTTCATCGGCACGGACTTTGACACGGTCGCCAACGCAACCGAAGGAGCCATTCCGACAGTAGAGCCGACCTACGATCCCGGAACGCTGCAAGCGGGAACCACATACTACTGGCGTGTCGATGAATTCGACGGCGTCAACACTGCCAAGGGCGACGTCTGGAGCTTCACCACCGCGCCCGCGGGCGAGGGCGGCCTCAAGGCCGACTACTTCACGGGCGAGTTCTACCTCTTCGGCGACCCGGTCGCCAGTCGCGTGGACGCGCAGATCGACTTCGATTGGGGGCAGGTGGCACCCGATCCCGCAGTCGATCGCGAGCAATTCTCTGCCCGCTGGAAGGGCGAGATCCAGATCCCGGCCGACGGCGTCTACACGTTTATCATCCGCAGCAACGACGGATCACGCATCTACGTCAACAACGAGCTCGTGGCGGAGGATTGGAGCAGCCACACGGCCCGCGATTCGGCCGGAACCATCGATCTCGAAGCCGGTCAGTATCCCATTGCGGTGGAGTATTACCAGAACGGCGGCGGTGCCGAGATCGAGGTACTCTGGCAGAGCGATTTGATCACCCGACAGACCCTCCCGTCGGCGGTCCTCGTGCCCGTCGTGCGGGCCCGGCTGATCTATCCCGCCATGGAGGCGGTCAATATCAGCCAGAGCCCGAGATTGCGCTGGGAAACGGCGGCTCCCGATGCGACCCACCGCGTGTTCCTCGGCGAGGACGCCGCAGCCGTCGACGCCGCCGACACGGGAACCACGGGCATCTACAAGGGCGAGCAGGAAGCAAGCACCTACCTCGCCCAGGGCCTCGAACCGGGCAAAACCTACTATTGGCGTGTCGATGAGGTCATCCCCGGCGATCCTCAAAGCCCCGTCAAGGGCCACCTCTGGAGCTTCACCGTCGCCGAGTTCATCGTTGTAGACGACTTTGAGAATTACACCGATGAGACGCCGGACCGTATCTATGAGGTCTGGGCGGACGGCTACGAAATCGACGAGAACGGTTCCCAGGTCGGCAACGACGAGGCGCCGTTCGCCGAGCAAGAGGTCGTTCATTCCGGGAAACAGGCGTTGAATATGCGGTACGACAATAGCACGGCCGCATCCTCGAACGCCAAGCGGACCTTCACCGTGGCGCAGAATTGGACGGCGAACGAGGTCGAAGCCTTAGCGGTGTGGTTCAAAGGCCAGGCGCCCGTCGGAGCGTTCAGCTACGATGCGGACAAAGAGAAATACACCGTCACCGGCTCCGGCAACGGCGTCGACGGGGTATCCGACGGCTTTCGTTTCGTCTACAAGACGCTCACCGGCAATGGTACGGTCACCGCGTTAATCGAGAGCATTGAGAGGCCTTCCGACTGGGCCACCGCCAGTGTCATGATCCGCGAGACGCTGGAACCGGGCTCGGTGATGGCCACCTGCGGGTTCCGCTCGACGGGCCAGGGCTTCCTCCGCTGGCGAACGTTTGCGGGCTCGGACCTGTCGGGAACCTCCGAAGAGCCGCCCTTCCCGGCCACGTTCGTGCTGCCGCACTGGTTCCGGCTCACGCGTCAGGGCAACCAGTTCACCGCCGAGCATTCGTCCGACGGAACGACCTGGGAGCCCATCGGCGACACGGTCATGGTCACGATGGGCCAGAGCGTCTACGTGGGCCTGGCCGTTTCCTCTGATACAGCCGATGCCGACCGGATCACGAACACGGCGGTGTTCTCGAACGTCGCTGTAGCCGGCACGGTCGATGCCGCCGGACCGTTCGAGAACGTCAAGGACATCGGCCAGGCAGGCAACGGTCCCGAGAACTTTTACGTAACCGTCGAGAGCGGGGCCGCCTCCGCCACGATCAACCATCCCGACGGGCCCGAGGCCATCGTCACCAACGACTGGACCCGGTGGCTGATCGACCTCGAGGATATCGCCGCCCAGGGCGTGAACCTCAACGCCGTCAGCGCCATGACCATCGGGCTGGGCAACCCGGCCGGCGGCGGGGATGGAATCCTCTACGTCGACGACATCCGGCTGCTCGACGCGGCGTTCCTGCCCAGCGGCCTGACGGTCGCTCCACTCGACAGCGCCGAGATCACCGGCGACGACGGCATGGTCCTTGCGATCAACGGCATCGATGCGAACGATCTGATCGTCGGCACCACCACGACCGATTTCGAGGATTTTGGCGATCACCCCGCGACGGACGCCGATGACCTCGATCTGAGCACGTACGCCAGCCTCGATGATTCCAGTTACATCAAAATGCTGTTCGCCATACCGGTGAGCATGGTGTTCATCATCGAGCGAGGCGCCAACGATCAGGGGTTCATTCAACCCCTGGACGCCGAAGGCAACCCGGCCGGCGGCATGGTGTCCTTCGCCAAGAGTGACTGGTTCAAGCCGGGCCTCAAGGTCAGCGGCCAGAACGCCGGTGGCATCGCCATCACGGCCGAGACGCCGATCTACGGGATTCAGATACTGCCGCCCACGGACGGCAACATCGGTCTCGACCCGGCCAGCGTTTCGGGCGTGCCCGCCGAATAGGCGTAGAGACCATCCGACAAGAAGAAGCATCAACAAAGGGCTCGCGGTTCCCAGCGAATCGCGAGCCCTGCTTTTTTCGGCGTGGCCGGGGCTGGTCAGAGCGCAAAAAAAACGGCCGAAGACATGAACGCTTCGGCCGCTGACTTTTTCGTATGGCTGAATTACGCGGATTTGTGGTCGAGGAATCCTTCGAGCTTGCGGGCCCGGACCGGGTGCTGCAGCTTGCGGATGGCCTTGGCCTCCACCTGCCGGACGCGCTCGCGGGTCACCTTGAAGATCCGCCCCACCTCTTCCAGCGTGTAGGTGTAGCCGTCTCCGATCCCGTAGCGGAGCTTGATGATCTCACGCTCGCGGTACGAGAGCGTCTTGAGCACCAGGTCGATCCGCTCCTTGAGCATCTCCTGCGTGGCCGAGGCGACCGGTGAATCGATGTCGTCGTCCTCGATGAAATCGCCGAAGTACGAATCCTCGCTGTCGCCGATGGGCCGGTCCAGGCTGATCGGATGCTTCGAAATATTGAGGACCCGGCGCGTCTCCTGCACGGTCATATCGACTTCGTTGGCGATCTCTTCGATCGTCGGCTCGCGCCCCAGTTCCTGATGCAGCACCTTGGAGGCGCTGCGAATGCGGCTCATGGTCTCAATCATGTGGACCGGAATACGAATGGTCCGGGCATGATCGGCGATGGCCCGGGTAATGGCCTGGCGAATCCACCAGGTGGCGTACGTGCTGAACTTGTACCCGCGACGGTATTCGTACTTGTCCACCGCCCGCATCAGGCCGGTGTTGCCTTCCTGGATCAGATCGAGAAAGCTCAGACCCCGGTTGCGGTATTTCTTGGCGATGGAGACGACCAGCCGAAGGTTCGCGCTGGAGAGCGTGCGTTTGGCTTCCTCGTACTGCCCGAACACGCGTTCGATCGCGCGCAGCTTCTTCTCCAGTTGATCGGGCGTATCCAGCACCAGTTCCTGCAAGCCCGCCAGCTCCTGCCTGGCCGTGTCGATGTCTTCAAGCGTCATGATCTCGTTGACGCCCGCCGCAATCATCTTTTCAAGTTGGCGCATCTTCTCGCAAATGCCGTGCAGTTTGGCTTTCATCGGCTGGATGCGGCTCGTGCGCAGGCTCAGCTCTTCCAGAAGCGTCGCAATCTTGCGACGGTTCCGGCGCAACTTCTTGGCGTCGGCTTTGCTCAGCTCCTTCTCGCCGCTTGCGCCCATCTTCTTGTACAGCGCCTGGTCAATGTCGAGCAGTTGCGAGACCGTTTTGAGGTTCGCAACCATCCGTTTTCGGATGACCCCCTTGGTCGTGAGCGGGGTGGTCCCCGTCTTGATCGTCCGGTCGAACGACATCGAGCCGTCGTACACCTGCTGCAACAGCTCCATGGCGTTGCGAGCGCAGTAGTCGCACTGGAGCATCTTGCGCCGAAACGCCATGCGGGCCAGCTCGATCTTTCGCGCCAGCGAAATCTCGTCCTTGCGGGCCAACAGGGGGATCTGGCCCATTTGTGTCAGATACATTCGGATGGGATCGTCGATGCGCCGCGACGCCGCCCCGTCGGCGAGAGCCCTCTCGAGAGCCTCGTCTTCGCCCGCCGACTCGTCCTCCTTGCTCGTATCCTCTTCGTCGAGAGCGTCGGAATCCTCCTCGAAATCCTCATCATCCTTGTGCGCATTCCGGGCGTCCGCGTCGCTCTCATCGATCAGACGAATCCCCATCTCATCCAGGGCGCCCAGAAATCGTTCGAGCCGGCTGGGACTGACCGCATTGTCCGGCAAAGTGTCGTTCATCTCCTCATACGTGAGGAATCCCCGCTTCTTGCCCAGGGCCGTCAGTTCCGTAATCAACTGCTCGGTCTCCCGCGAGGTTATGCTGGCCACCGGCTCTTCGCTCGTCTGGTTCGTTTCTTTTGTGTCCGTTTGATTCATGTCCGTTGCCTTTTTCGACTTCCTTACTTTCTTCGCCACAATACGGACTCCGCTAAAACTGAATTGCCCAACCGCGAGGTCACTACCTCTGTCGGCTCAGAATGGCTCTGTCTTTTGCCTTATCTCCGGATTCATCCGATGTACGCCGTTCTTCGCGTAATTGTTCATCCTACAGGGATTTATCACGCGTTGCGTCCTTACGTCAGGCCGATACTGTACGGGTTTCGCCGTTGCCCCGGTTTCTTCGCAGGCTCCACGATGCTGCCCTTTGTCTGCATCCTATCGGTCCGAGCCGTCTGCCCGCCGGCGAAGTGACGGTGCAGGAGCTTCAATGAATCCACCAGGCGCGATTCGTAGTTGCCCTTGCGTTCTCCGACGGCCAGCAGTTCCATCAGGCAATTGCTCACCTGAACCGACTCCGTTCGCGCCAGAAGCACACCGATCGAATAATCCTCGTTGGAACGAATCAAGTCCAATAATACGGACGCGATTTCCCGGAGGACCGGCACGTCGAACAGGTCCTCCGTAATCTCTTCTCCGATGGAATGATACAGCCCCGGCTCGTTGAGCAGGACCTCCAGGACCTCCCGCTGGGCTACGGCGTAGAGACCCTGGCCCCAATCGACGTCCTCGCGGACCGCCTGCACCTCAACGGTCGGTCTCCTGAGCCTTTGCATCCTCCGGCTCAGATCCCCGTTGATTTCCCTCGGGGTAAGCCCAACAATCCGGGAGACCTTGTTGACCAGCAGCCCGCTTTCGAGGACGGGGAGATTCTGTGACATCAAGCCGGTCGCCACGGCCTGCAGGAACTCGTCCAGGGCCGCCCGCCGGCCAGCCAGCGAATCGTCGGTCCGGAAGCTCGCCTTGAGCCGGTCCCACTTGAACTGCAACACGTCGGTGGCCTGTTCGATGATACGATCGAAGCCTTCCTTGCCCGCCGACAGCAGGAAATCGCACGGGTCTTTTCCGTCCGGCACAAAGGCCAGCTCGATATCCAACCGCTGGGCCAGACACACCTCCAGGGCCCGGTTGGCCGCCGCCATACCGGCCGTGTCGCTGTCGAACACCAGGACAACCTTTTTCGCATACCGGCGCAGCATCCGTCCGTGACCCGTGGTGAAACTCGTCCCCAGCGCCGCGACCACATTCGCACAGCCGACCTGATGGGCCATAATCACGTCCGTATAGCCCTCGACGACAATCGCAGTGCCGCCGGAAACGATCTCATGCCGGGACTGCTCCAAACCGTACAACGTATTGCTCTTGTCAAACAGAGGCGTCGTCGGAGAGTTAATGTACTTGGCCCCCGTGTCGTTCAAGGTGCGTCCCCCAAAACCACAGACCCTTCCGGTCACGTCCGTGATGGGAAACATCAGCCGATTGACGAATTTGTCCTGACCGGGCGCGGTGACCAGCCCCCCCTGCTGAGCCAGCTCAGCCGGGATATTCCGCGCCCGGGCCGCCTTGGCCAAGGCATCCACCTGATTCGGCGCCAACCCGAGGCACCACTTCTCTATGCTCTCAGCCGAAATGCCGCGCTGCGCCAGATAATCCCGCGCATATTTGCCTTTTTCCGGGTCGCTGAGGGACTTCTGAAAGAACTTCACCGCCCAGGCATTCAATCTGGCCAGGGCATTCGGGTCGACACCGGAGGATTCACCGTCCCGGGGCGGTCCCGCCCGCCGAACCGACTTGAGTTGAATACCCGCGCGCTCAGCCAGCCGTTCCACTGCCTGAGGAAACGTCAGATTCTCGCGCATCTGCACGAACTTGAGAACGTCACCGCCGACACCGCAAGCGAAGCATTTGAAAATCTGCTTGGTCGGACTCACGTTCATGCTGGGCCGGTGGTCTTCGTGGAAGGGACACAGACCCACCATCTCACGCCCCCTCTTCTTGAGGCTGACGTGCTCGCTTACCACGTCCACGATGTCATTGGCCTGTTGCACCTGGTTTATGGTGGCGTAATCGTATACCCCTGGCATAAGTTTCTATGTAAGTCCTTCCCCAAAAAAAGCACCTTCAACGGAAGTCAATCACCCCCACAAAACGCGAACCATACTCCACTCCGGCCTCCTTTAAGAAGCTCAGCTACTAAATATAGGCCCCAGAAATGAAAAAGTCAAACGGGCGGGCCGAAACCAAGTTTACAGCACTGAAAAAGCCGATTCTTGCGTATTATGACACCTGGCCATACAGGACAGCAGTCCGATATATGGGGCCGCAAACAGGGTGAGGCATCAGTCGCCGGTCGCCCCGCTCAGGCGCTCGGCTCCAGCGAGAAGAACGTCTTCGCGGTCTTCGTCGTTTCTCTCGCGAAGTCCTCGGAATTGAGGCCTTTCAAGGCGGCCAGAAAGGCGGCGGTGTGCGTCATCAAGGCCGGCTCGTTGGGCTTCTGCCTGCGTACGGGCTCGGGCGACATGTACGGGCAATCCGTCTCGACCATCAGCCTGTCCACAGGGACGACTTTTACCGCTTCCCGGGCCTTGTGGGCGTTCTTGAAGGTCACCACACCGGTGAATGAAATGAAGTACCCCCTCTCCAGCACAAGGTGGGCCTGCTCGGCCGTACCTCCGAAACAGTGAAAGACCACCCTCTTCAAAGCCGAAATGCCTTCGAGAATCGCCATCGTATCGTCGAAGGCCTCGCGGCAGTGGATCACGACCGGCAGATCCAGCCCCGCCGCCAACTCCAGGTGTGCCGCGAACACCCGCTTCTGCTCTTCCGGGGCGGAGAAATTGTAGTGGTAATCGAGGCCCGTCTCCCCGACCGCGACGACCTTGCCCGCCCGCGCGACAGTTTCCAGGTCGGCCAACATCGCGTCGTCGACCAAGCGGGCATCGTGGGGATGAACGCCGACGCTCGCGTACATGCCCTCGTAACGCTCCGCCAGCGCCACCGCCCGCCGGCTGTCCTCAATGCTCGTCCCCACCGTAATCCACCCGCTCACACCGGCATCCCGGCTGCGACCCACCACACCCGGCACATCATCCACCAACGGTTCAAACGTCAAATGACAATGTGTATCAATCAGTTCCAGCATCTGCGTCCCAATTCTCCTGGCAAACCTCGAAACGAGGGCAAAAAGGACCACCTACATGAACGCGGCGTTCTTGTCGCACTCGCACACGTGTGGCCTCACCATACTCCACACGAACCAGAATTTCAAATCTCCAAAGCGAGAACGGAAAACGGGCAGTTCCACGATGGCAACGGTGCAGGTGCGGCTATTCTACCCGCGGCGCGGGGGCGGATGGGAACATGAGTCAGTTCGCTTCGTGCTCCCCTGGAATGAAATCGCTCCGGGTGAAGGAAACACGGTGTCTAGCATCCTCCCGTCTGAACGCCAGGTCAATGGCACCATCGCTCGCACTTTTGCTGTGCTGCACCACAGACTTGAGGAAATCCATTCCCACGATGCCATGAATCCGAACCTGCGGATCTCGATATACAAGGTCTTACGGCACAAAAGCACTCTCATAATGACGAATCTGCGGGGAACCACGGCGCCCGAGAATCAGGGTAACAATGTCAAAACGCAACGGGCGGTCTTCGATCTGGTGGGTGGCGAGGAAGTATCGGGCGGCCCGGATCAAACGCTGTCTCTTGGCCGGCGTGATCGTATCTTCGGCGGGCCCGAAGGTTTCATCCGCCCGCGAGCGGACCTCGACGAAGACGATCGTCCGGTCGGGGTCCACCATGACCAGGTCCAGCTCGCCCGACCGGCAGGAGTAGTTGCGGGCCAGCGTAGTGAGGCCCTTTTTCTTGAGGAATCGTTCGCAGCGTCTCTCGCCCCAGCGGCCTAATCGGGCTCGATCCCCCAACAATCTCCGACGGCTCGGAAACATCGCACACGCCCCGCATTTTCCCGGCATAATTCCGGCGTTCCACACACGCGCCGGCCCAAAATAGAGAAAAAGCCGCAATCCGCTGCGGCTTGAAAAATCTGCCAGATATCAGGTTTTGGCCCCTCCGGCCGGGAACGCGACTACCGCGATACGGTATGCTCGCTGTGGCGCTGGGCCAGCCTGACGGCCTTGCCCCTGCGGCCCCGCAGGTAGTACAGCTTGGCCCGGCGGGCCTTGCCGCTGCGAGTCGGCCGGATGTCCAAAACGTTCGGCGAGTTGATCGGAAATACCCGCTCCACACCTTCATTGCCGACCATACGCCGGACGGTGAAACTCTCGTTGATGCCCCGGCCCTTGCGCGCAATTACCGTGCCCGTAAAAACTTGCGTCCGGGTCTTGTCGCCCTCCTGAATCCGGCAGTGAACATCCACCGTGTCGCCGATCTCAAAATGCGGCGTCTCCTTTTTCAGGCTCTGGCTCTCAACGAAATCAAGCAATTCAGTTTTCACTGATCCATCTCCTTGCGACAGACGTTCTGTGCACATACACGAAAACTTGTAGTATACCGCCGAGGATTTTCCGGAGCAAGCACTTTTTTTCGCGAACTTGTCGCCCGAAACGGGGCAATTCCGCCGTCAGCCCGGGACGGGGCGTCAAAGCTCGCCGATCGCTTCCAGGTCGGCCAGGTCCCGCTGCCGGCCCAGCACCTTTTTGTTGGCGACCAGAGACTCTCTGCCGATGATGTATACCGGTGTCTGGCCGTACTCGGTGCGCACCTTCCCCGCGGCCACGTCCTCCCACGAAAGCCCCGTAAGCCCGGTCATGAGGTCGACCTGCACGGGCGGCTCGCCCATCTCCACGACGTTGCCCGGCATGACAAAATCGGCGTGCGTCAACTGCATCGAGGAAAAATCAAACTCGTCCAGCGCGGCCAGGATACGCCCGGCGTTCTCGTGGTCAGGTTTGACGAGCAAATCGAGAGCGCCCGTGACCCGCGGAACCCCGTGGAAGGCCAGCGCGTAGCCGCCCACCACGACGTATTCAACGTCGTGCGCGTTGAATAACGCCAACAGTTTTTCGAAGTCCTTTTGTGTCTCCATAGAGCTGCCGCCTCAAGAAATCGACCGCAGCCAGACGCTCTGCGCCCGACCGGCTTAGCCAGTACTGCAGGTTCTGCCCGACCTCGTCGTAGTTATCCAGACGATGTACTTGTACCAATCTACGTACCATTTATCCCATTATACAAAATAGGCGGCTTCGTCCGAAATAAAAAGCACTCTCGCATGCATTATCCCCCTTCGCACGGCAATATCCCGCGTTGTTTCGCGGGAGAATTTCAGGTGCGTCCGCTGTGATCGACCGGGCAAGAACTGCGATGTCAGCCAGCGGCATGGCATGTATCGAGCAAAACAACCCGCAATTTCAGACGCTCGCGTTCCCGGGCTCGCTTGCTGAGAATCCCTACGGCTCGCTGCGGGGCTCTACGCCGAGGAGGTGGCGAACGAAGAAATCCATGCGTCGGCGGCTGGCGTAGGGCCTCTCGCCCACGCCGTGTCCGGCGCCCGGGACGATCAGCAGGTCGAAATCCTTGTCGGCCTTGATGAGCGCATCGACGACCTGCATCGTCGAGGCCGGATCGACGTTCCGGTCCAGCTCGCCGACGGTCAGCAGCAGCTTGCCCTGCAGCCTGTGGGCCTGCGTCACGTTCGACTGCTCTTCGTAGTGCGGTCCCAGCGGCCAGCCCATCCAAAGCTCGTTCCACCAGATTTTGTCCATCCGGTTGTCGTGACAGCCGCAATCGGCGACGCCCACCTTGTAGAAATCGCCATGGGCCAGGAGGGCGCGCAGCGTGCTCTGGCCGCCCGCCGAGCCGCCGTAGATGCCGACGCGCGTCAGGTCCATGTAGGGATACTTCGCCGCCGCCGCTTTCATCCACAGAATGCGGTCGGGGAATCCCGAATCGCCCAGATTCTTCCAACACACGTCGTGAAAGGCCTTGGAGCGATAGGAGGTTCCCATGCCGTCAATCTGCACAACAATGAAACCGAGCTCGGCGATGGCATGCTGTTTGAGCGCCAGCCCGAACGACTTCGGCACAAACGCTCCCTGTGGGCCCGCATAGATCTGCTCGATGACGGGATAACTTCCATCCGGATCGAAGCTGGCGGGTCGAATAATGATCCCGTAGATGTCGGTCTTGCCGTCCCGGGCCTTCGCAACGAACCGCTCGGGGGCGCGCCAGCCTGTATCGAGCAGGTCCGTCCAGTCGGCCCGCTCCAGCTCGCAGATCAGGCGACCGTTATCGGCGCTTCGCAATTCCGTAACGGGCGGCTGATCGACGCGCGACCACCGGTCCAGCAGGAATCGCCGGTCCGGCGAGAAATCGACATTGTGCGTTCCGTCGCCCTCGGTGAGCACGACGAGCCCGGAACCGTCGAAGTTGACCCGGCAATAATGAACGTAATACGGGTCCTGCTCCGGCCGAATGCCGCCGGCCCGAAACCAGATCTGCCGCTTCTCGTCGTCCACGCGATCCACGCCACGAACGACCCATTGCCCGCTGGTGATCTGGTTCTTCACGCGGCCCGTCGCGGCATCGTAGAGGTACAGGTGGTTCCAGCCGTCGCGTTCGGACATCCAGATGATCTCGTCGGTGGCATCCAGGTAGTGGCTGAATCGCTTGCCGGCGTAGTCGATGAACGTGTCGCTGTGCTCGTCAACAACGGCGCGGGCCGCGCCGCTTTCGGCGTCCACCGCGATAATGCGCAATACCTGGTGTCCGCGCTGGTTGTAGAGGAACGTAAACCGCCCGGCCTCCGGCCACCAGTGAATCTCCGAGATACTCCACGGATTCAGGAACAGCTCGTCCGAGACAGGAATGTGCCGCATGGAAGCCACGTCGAACAGATGCGGCCGGGCCAGCGGAATGTCGTCTCCGGGCTTGCGATACGAAAGCGTATGCAGTTTCGGCTGCAACTGGTCCTCCGGCGACGATTCGATCAGATGAATCTTACGGTCGAACCCCTTTCGGACGCGCAAAACCACGAGCTTCGTCGAGTCCGGCGACCAGTGAAATCGATCCGAATAGGCGTCGCCTTCGGTGCCGTCGTCGGTCAGCGTGGTTTCCTCTTCCGTCTCCAGATTCCGCACGTGAAGGTTGTGATCCTGGATGAAGGCCGCCCATTTGCCGTCGGGGGATTCGGCTCGCGAGCGGGTGCCTCTCGGTTCGCTGGGGCCCCGGCGGTTGGCGGCCTCTCGTATCGTCTGCTCGTCGATCACCGCATCGCCCGCAGCCTCGTCAGCCATGAACGCAACCAGCGTCTTGCCCTCCTTGTCCGTGACCAGCCAGACGTGACCGGCAAAGGTGTGCTGACGGTGCTGCGACCCGGCAGCCACCGTGGCATAGTGCTTTCGCTGCCGTTCGGAGTCCATCCAGTAAATCTCAATGTCCTTCTTCGTGCGATTGATGAAGGTGATCGAGGTCTCCTCCCCGGTCCGGCGGCTCGATTGGGGCCAGCGCAACGGCTCCAGCGCCGAGCCCGCCCGTTCGTCCTGTGTCGCGGGCTCAACCTTGTACGAGTTCAGGTCGCACGCCCACCACTTGTCCTTGTAGCTGAACCCAAGGGACGTCCCGGTCTCATCGAAGGTCAGCCGGTCGATGGGGAGGCGCTCGGCGGATACCTCCTGACCGGCAGCCGTGGCCAGCGCCGCAGCCAGGCGGCCATGATCGAAAGCAGGCTCTCGCGTGCCCGCTTCGGCATCCACGAGAATGAACTCCCGCCGGCCGTCGCGAAGGTCGTTGCGATACCAGAAGCGGGTGTTGTCCGCAAACCAGTGCGGCCGCACCCGGTCCCGGTACACCTTGTTCGCCGTCGCCTCGCGCAGCCCCAGCGCCCGCTCGTAATCCGACCGCGTACCCTGCGCGCCCGCTCTCTTCGGGCAAAGCAACGATGCGAAGATGAAAACCGTCACAACAACAGCACGCAAAGCAGCGCTTGCCCGGCCGCCTTCCGGCCCGCCGATACCCGAACCGCCGTTTCCAATATCCGGAGTTGTCAATACCCTACCCCTTCCACGAAAAAAGACCCAAATTGACACGACATACATTACCACGTCGCGGCATCCCTGGCAACGCGAAGCCGGATGGCTCTCGCCTCAAAGGAAAACCCGGAGTGGCGGGCTGTTTCCCATACCCCTCCGGGCCAAATGGATTAACATCAAGCCAAGTCGGCCGTCTTGTGATTGTCGGTAAGGCTCTAATGACAGAATCCACCCCGACCTCTATGAAGAGAAGAAGAATCACCGTCCCATGAGATTTGAGTGTGACAACTGTGGCTGCAGGCTGTCGGTCCCCGCAGCCCGTGCGGGCAAGAGGGGGAGATGCCCGAAGTGCAAACATATTCTGACGGTCCCGGACGGGCAGGACGACACGATCTCTTCGAAGCCGCCCGCGGTCCCGGCGGACGAGCCGGATCAAACTCCGCCCCTGCACGACGTGACGCTCTTGGATGTCTCCCCGGCGCAGGTGGCGGCGCGTCCGCCGCTGCAACCGGAGGAGGACCCTGAAGCCGTTCTGGAGCGCCTGCGGGCCATGCAGGGCGGACGACTCCCCGGCGAGGACGAACCCCCGCCGCAACGCAAGCTGCCCTGGATGATCGACATCTTCTTCTATCCGATGAACAAGGAGGGGCTGAGCCTGCTGTTCATCTGCGCCGGCGTCCCTTTCCTCCTGCGCGTCATACTGAAATTCTTTCGTGTCTTCAGCGCCGTCTTCGGGCCCGCACTGATCTTCTGGGTCCTGTTCATCATCGTCCACTGGCTGGGCATGCTGTTGTTGCTGCTCTACGTCAACTGGTACGCCTGCGAGTGTATCCGGGACAGCGCCGCCGGCGGCATTCGCGCCGTCGACACGATCGCCACGACCCCGGGTCTGGGCGAAATTCTGGGGCAGGCCTTTCGTGTGGCGGTGTGCGCCTTGTTCGTGGTCGCCCCGGCGCTGGTCTATCTGGCCCGCACGCACCGCACCGATCTGCCCTTCCAACTCTTGTACGCCGCGGGTGGTTTTGTCTTTCCGATGGCGCTGCTGGCCGTGGTGATGTTCGATTCCTTCGCCGGGCTTAACCCGATCCTGCTCCTGCGGTCGATACTCAAAACGCACCTGAGGTACTGTTTCCTGATACCGTTCTACTATCTGTTCTGGGTGCTCATCCCCGCCGCCGGCGTCTTGCTGTTCCAATCCTGGATGCTCGGATACCTATCCCTGTTTCTCGCCTTCTACAGCCTGCTGATCCTGGCCCACCTGCTCGGCAGATTCTACTGGAAAAACGAGCAGCGTCTGGACTGGGACGCATAGAGTCCACGCGGAACACCTGACGATGTATCTGTAAGGGTATTCCGGCGGCACGTGAACAACCGGGAAGTAGCCGTTACTGTTCTCCATTGGCACCGACCGCGAGCGGAATTTTGGGTTGAACGAATGGAGAAGGAAAGCGTAGAATTAGGAGCGCACGTGAAAAACGTGCGCTTTGTGCAGGCGCGTGAGCCCGGACCGGATTGTATCGGACGTTTGCAAATGAACCGGAAATCGCAGGACAAATACGGCTGGCATCCGCTGCTGGCGGGATTGCTTTCGGTGCTGGTGGCGTTGAACATGTCGCAGGCCGTGGTGGTCTGCGTCGGCGCCGATGGACACATCGCCATCGAAACAGCGGGCCACCATCATTGCGACCACGATCCGCACGCTGACGATCCGGACCATTCCCCGGTCGACACGGGGGAGCATTCGCACGCGGCAGACACGCCCTGCATGCCCTGCACCGACATTCCGGTCTGTGCGGGCGCTCTGGAGCATCCATCCAAACCCTCGCATTCGCGGACGGGCGTTTTTGTGCCTGTCGATTTCGTTGCACCGTCCGACCGCGCCGCAGCCGATACCGGGCGCGTCGCAGGCCTGGAATCACTTCCCCTTCTGGCCACCTACTTCGTGCCATTGCGCACGGTCGTTTTATTGGTGTAGTCTCCCGCCGCGTACGATCGGGCGGGCCCGCCATGTGCGCGCCTGGTCCAACCGTAGCAGCCAACATCTGACAACTCCGAAAGGATTGTCCGTTTGTGTTGGGAGATATCCCCATGTATCGCGATGTATTTCGATGGTTTTTCCTGTCGGCGTTGCTGTTTGGCGTCGGCTGCCGCAGCGCCGACGTTCGGCCCGGGCGGCTGGACCCCGGGAGTGCACCTTCCGCTCCGACGAGCGACGCTCCCTCGCCGAGGCCGGGGTCCGCCGCCTCTGGCTCAATGTCGCCCAAGGAGCCGCAAGGCGTCCTGACCCTGCGCGCCGCAGCGGCGCTGGCGCTGATGCACAATCCGAGCCTGAAGACGTTCCCGTACGAGATGCGGGCGGCCGAGGCGCGGGAGCTTCAGGCGCGGCTGCTTCCCAACCCGGAGATTGAAATCGAGGTCGAGGAATTCGCCGGCAGCGGCCAGCGCAGCGGCTTCGACGCAGCCGAGACCACGATTCAGCTCGGCCAGCTCATCGAATCGGCCGGAAAACGCGGCAAGCGCGCGGCCGTGGCCTCCCTGGAGCGCGAACTCGTGCGATGGGACTATGAAACCGCCCGGCTCGATGTGATGCGTCAGGTCGCCCGGACGTTCGTCGAAGTCCTGGCCGCCCAGGACCGGCTCGCCCTGGCGGAGAAACAGCTTGCCTTGTCACGCCAGGCCCATGCAGCGGTGGTCCAGCGGGTCGAGGCCGGCAAGGATTCGCCCATCGTCGCGATGCGAGCCGGCGTGGCGGTGTCCAGAAGTCAGATAGAGCAGCAAAAGGCGACAGCGGCGCTGGCGACGGCCCGGCATCAGTTGGCGGCCGCCTGGGGTGGCGGCACGCCGACGTTCGAGAAAGCCACAGGCGATCTGTATCAAGTGTCCGAGCCGCCCTCGCTCGATCGGGCGGTCGAGATGCTTGAGGAAAACCCGGATCTGGCTCGCTGGGAAACAGAGCAGCGTAAGCGTCGTGCCGCGCTGCGGCTGGAAAAAGCGCGGGCGAGTCCCGCTATTACCATCTCCGGCGGATTGCAGCGATTCGAGGAAACCGACGACGAGGCCCTGGTCTTCGGATTGGCGGTCCCGCTTCCTCTGTTCGACCGAAATCAGGGCAACATCGCCGCAGCGACGGCAGCCCTGGCCCGAACGCAGCAGGCGTCCGAGGCGGCCCGGGTCAAGGTGCGAACCGCGCTGAACGCGGCCGGCAACGCGCTGATCGCAACGTATCACGAAGTCACCATCCTGCGCAGCGACGTGCTGCCCACGGCGCAGCAGACCTTCGACGCCGCACGCCAGGGGTACGAGCAGGGCAAGTTCGACTACCTGTACGTCCTGGACGCGCAGCGAACTCTCTTTGAAACAAGGGCCCAGCTCATCGATTCGGTCGAGGCCTACCACAAAGCACGCGCCGACGCCGAGCGACTCATCGGTCGCAGTCTGGACACGCTGGAACCGCCCGGCCCCGCCGGCCCGGCTCCCGCGCAAGCGGCAAAGGAGGATTCTCATGAGCGGTAAGATTCTACAGGCAGTGATATCATTAGCCGTTTTCCTCGGCCTCTCGGCCGCACTGGTTGCATTGACGGCCGGGACAAATTCGCGCTCGCCGGCGGCCACCGCACAGGAGCACACGACCGAAAACGAGGAATCGGAGCACACCGAACACCCCGCTCCCGCCGATACCCACGCCGAACACGATCACGATGACGAGCCCCTCGGCGGGCGCGTCACCCTGGAGGAACTCCGCCAGGTCGAGTGTGAGCACGGCACGCCGATTCTCGAATGCGATGAATGTCGCTACGAAGCCGGTGTGGCCAGGATGAATCCTCTCCTGGCGAAGGGGCTGGTGAAAGAGCAGCGCGTGGCCGCCGAATATCGCATCGACGACCGGCTGCGACTCACCGGCGAGGTCGAGCTGGACCTGACCGGCGTCGTGGAAATCTCCTCGGCCGGCAGCGGCCGCGTCCAGGAGATCCGCCACGTCCTCGGCGACCGCGTACAGGCTTCAGACGTCCTGGCCGTCGTGCAGTCAGCCGAGGTGGGCCGGGCCCAGGCCGATTATCTCGAAGCACGGGCCAAACGCGATCTGGCGCGGCAGACCCATGAGCGGGAAGCACGCCTGTTCGAGCAGAAGATCAGCAGCGAGGCGGACTTCCTGGTCGCCCGGCAGCAGCTTGCCGCGGCGGAGGCAACAGTGTCCGCAACACGCAAAAGGCTCGAGATCTTCGGATTTAACGCCGCGCAGATCGAGGCTTTTGCCGGGACCGACACAGCCGCAGACTTCGGACGGCTGATCCTGACAGTCCCCGTCGGCGGGACGATCATCGAGCAGAACGTGGTCCGGGGCCAACTCGTCGATCCGGCCGATGCGCTCTTTCGCATCGCCGATCTGACGCGCGTCTGGGTCTGGTGCCACGTCTATGAATCGGATATCGCCGCTCTTCACGAACGCATGGCATCGAACAGCCAGCTCGAAGCTGAGGTGCATGCCAAAGCCTTCCCGGGAGAAACCTTCAAAGGCAGTGTCGATATGGTTGAGCCCCGTCTGGATCGTGACACGCGCACGCTGCGCGTGCGCCTGAGCGTCCCGAATCCACAGGGTAAGCTGAAAACCGGTATGTTCGTCACAGTCTTCCTGGGCGGGCGCCGGGGCGAGCCGGTCGTCCACGTCCCCGAAACCGCCCTGCTCTCGGACGACGGAAAGCATTTCGTGTTTGTGAAGCTCGGCGAGGAGTTCTGGCTGCGACGCGACGTGACGGTCGGTACCACCGGCAACGGAGACGTGGAAGTGCTCGCCGGCCTGAACGAGGGGGACATCGTCGCCACCCGGGGCGCGTTCATGTTCAAGAGCGAAGTGCTCAAGGAGAAGATGGGCGCCGGGTGCGCTCATTGAGCCGCCCCGCCCGACGCAACGACGCAAGGAATCCGACATGTTTGACAAAATCCTGCAGTTCATCCTGCACCAGCGTCTCCTGGTTCTGCTGTCGGGGGCCGCCGTCCTGGTCATGGGCGCGGTGGCATGGGTCCGCCTGCCCATCGACGCCTTTCCCGACGTGACGAACGTTCAGGTGATGATTCTCACGGAGGCGCAGGGTCTGAGCCCGGCCGAGGTGGAACGACTCATTACGTTTCCGATCGAAACCGAGATGTCCGGGTTGCCCGACGTACGCCTGGTGCGCTCGCTCTCGCAGTCCGGGCTGTCCCAGGTCGTGGTCATCTTCGCGGACCACGTTGATACGTATTTCGCCCGCCAGGTGGTGTTCGAGCGGCTGGCCACGGTCGACGCGAGTCTGCCCGAGGGGGTCGAGCCCGAGTTGGGGCCGATCTCCACGGGGCTGGGCGAGATCTATCAGTACAGCGTCGAGTCGGGGTACTATTGCGCCGATCACGCCGGCGTGTGGTCGCAGGGACCCGGCGCTTGCCCGCAATGCGACGAACCGCTGGTCCGCAGCGACGTCGACCTGATGGGCTTGCGCACGATTCAGGAGTGGTTGATCGCCCCGCAACTGCGTCGGCTCCCCGGCATCAACGAGGTCAACAGCATGGGCGGGCTCGTGCGGCAGTTCCACGTCATCGTCGATCCGACGCTGCTGTTGCAGTTCGGCGTGTCTCTGCGGGACGTGATCGAGGCGGTTCAAGCCAACAATCGCAACGCCGGCGCCGGTTTCATCGTCAAGGATTTCGAGCAGATCAACGTCGTCTCGCAAGGCCTGCTCCAGGGCGTTGCCGACATTGAGGACATCGTCGTCAAGTCCTCCGACGGCACGCCGGTTTATATCAAGGACCTGGCCCGCGTGGAGATCGCTCCGCAGGTACGCTCCGGAGCGGCCACGCGCGACGGGCGGGGCGAAACCGTCGTCGGCATGGCCATCATGCTCAAAGGCGAAAACTCCAAGCTGGTCGTGGACCGCGTCAAGGCCGAGGTCCCCGAGATCCAGAAGTCGCTGCCGCCGGGCGTCCGCATCCGGCCGTTCTACGACCGCACCGATTTGATCCAGGCGTGCATCCGCACCGTCTCGCAGGCGCTGGCCCAGGGCGGAATCTTCGTCATCGCGATCCTGTTTATCCTGCTGTGGGACCTGCGCGGCGCATTGACGGTGGCCTTGTCGCTGCCCCTGACGGCGGCAGCCACCTTCCTGCTGATGGACTGGCGAGACGTCACGGCCAATCTGATGAGCCTGGGCGGGCTCGTGATCGCCATCGGCATGGTCGTCGATGCCGCCATCATCGTGGCCGAGAACATCACGCGCCACATGGGCGCCGAGGCGCAAGCCCACGAGAGCCGCGCCGCCATCGCGTTCCGGGCCGTGCGCGAGGTGGCGCGGCCGGTGATGTTCGCCGTTTTGATCATGGTGATCGTCTTCGTGCCGCTCTTTACGCTGGAGTCGCTGGAAGGCAAAATGTTCAAGCCGCTGGCGTTGACCATCTGCTTCGCCCTGCTGTCTTCGCTGGCGGTGTCTCTGACGGTCGTGCCGGTCCTGGCCTCGATGCTGACCCGCCGCGTCGCCCGTGACATTCACGACAATCCCTTCGTGCGGTGGTTCCACCGGCTCCACATGCCGGCCCTGCGTCTGGCGATGAAGGGCCGCTGGATCACGGTGGCGGTGGCCTGCGCGTTGATGGTCGCGGGCATATCGATGTTCGCTCAGCTCGGCACCGAGTTCCTGCCCGCGCTGGACGAGGGCGCCATCGCAATCAACCTGGTCCGGCTGCCGACCGGCGGCCTGGCCGGCTCGGTCGCGCAGGTCCAGCGGATCGAGCGGCGTCTGATGGAGCGTTTCCCCGACGAGATCGACACGATCGTCTCGAAGACCGGCCGGGCCGAAATTTCCGAGGACCCGATGGGGCCCGAACAGAGTGACCTGATCATCATGCTCAGAGCCCCGCGACAGTGGACCGCCGCGGCATCGAAGCAGCAACTGATCGAAATGCTCGAGGAGGAGCTCAAGGCCTTTCCCGGCATCCGCCCGGCCTTCTCGCAGCCGATTGCCCTGCGCGTCAACGAGCTGATCAGCGGCATCAAGTCCGACGTCGCCATCAAGATCTTCGGCGACGACATCGACGTCCTGATCGAGACCGCCGAAGAGATTGCCCCCATCCTCGCCGGCATCGACGGGGCCCAGGACGTGGCCATCGAGCAGGTCTCCGGATTCTCGCAGTACAACGTGGAGCTGGACCGCCGGGCCATGGCGCGTCACGGCATCAACGCCGAGAGCGTCAACGAGCTGCTGACCGCAGCCGTCGGCGGCAAGACCGTCTCCACACTCTACGAGAACCTCATTCCCGCCGACATCGTGGTCCGTCTCCCCGAGGACGCTCGCAGCAGCGGACCCGATCTGGCCAGGCTTCTGGTGGCCGGCCCCCAGGGATACAGCGTGCCGCTGGGCCAGATCGCGCGCGTCCGCCAGGTGGACACGCCGGCCCAGATCAATCGCGAGGACTCGCGCCGGCGCCTCCTGGTCGAGTGCAACGTGCGCGGGCGTGACATGGGCGGCTTCGTGGCCGAGGCAGAGCAGCGACTCGCGGCGGTCGAAAGCCGGCTGCCGGCAGGCTACCGGTTCGTCTGGGGGGGCCAGTTCGAGAACCAGCAACGAGCCATGCGGCGACTCACGATGGTCGTGCCTGCGGCGCTGCTGCTGATCTTCGTCCTGCTGCTCAGCGCCCTGAGATCGTTCAAGAGTGCGGCCCTGATCATGCTGAACCTGCCGTTCGCCGTGGTCGGCGGCGTGGCGGCCATGCACTTGCTCGGGATCAACCTCAGCGTCGCCGCGGCCATCGGATTCATAGCCGTGCTGGGTGTGGCCGTAGAGGACGCGTTGGTCCTGGTCAGTTTCTGCGACCAACTGCGGGCCAGGGGGATGGCAACGCTGGAGGCCGTCTATGAGGCGTGCCGCCTGCGTGTGCGCCCGCTGGTAATGACCACCGCCACTACCCTGCTGGGCCTTTTGCCCATGCTCTACGCCACCGGCGCCGGCTCGGAGATACAGAAACCGCTGGTGGCCGTGATCTTCGGGGGCATGATCAGCTCCCTGCTGCTGGAGCTACTCGTCCTGCCCGTGCTCTACGTTCTGGCCCACTCGTCAAAATGAAAGATCAAATATGAAAAGGCAAAGATGCGGAGTCACCGCATTGCGGCGATGACTTCCATATCTCTGCATTTTGCTCTTTGCATTTTGATTTCTTCCTACGGCGGGTCGAGGCGGAACAGGGCGGTTCGACGCCCGAGAATCCCACCGGTCAGGTCCGCGATAATAACATCGACGTAGCAAATGCCCGGTGCGGCGTTCGCCGAATCCCAGGCGGTGAACGGAATGCTGAGCGTTCGCACGAGGGACAATGTGCGAGTCCCGCTGTTGTCGTAGGAGTAGACGCGAATCGTGTCCCCGCCGGTGTGTCGCGCCACGACAATCTTTTTGCGCGCGTCGTCGCGGAGGTCGCCGGAGGCGACGACGTCCCAGCCGTCCATCTCGACGTGAATTCCGGATCGCCATGTCCCGGATCGTGCCGTGCGGACCTCAGGCGACAGATCGCGGAGCGTTAGTTGAAAAACCTTCCGTTGCCCGATTATAGCATCGGCGGGGGACAATTTCCACTCTCATGCGTGTATTTGGCCATTTTCAGCCGGCAGCCCATCCATCGCCCCTGCCGTCGGGGGAAGACGCCCTCCGGCCGGGATCGCCGCCGGGGTCAAAGCCGCCGAACAGGGATGGATACCTGGCTGGACGCGACATCACAGTACGACCGCTCAACCACGCCCAGAATCCCCGACAATCTCTTGTCTGCAAGAATACCAGGGTTTATAATGTCGGTGAGAGACACTGCGGGTATCCGGTGTGACAACCGTGATTATCCGGGCGAGTGATCCGTCTGTCTCTATTGACGAGGGTTCGGCAGCGCGGCCTCGGCTGCGAGTGGCGGCAGTCGGTAAGATACAAACGGGGGGAGAAGGACGACGACAATGGCCGAAGGCATTGGGGCGAGAGCGAAAGCGTGGTGGCATGCAAGACGGCAGACCGACGAGCAATACGTCGAGCGCATTCGCAAGAAGCAAAGGTCCATGCGCAAAGCCCGCATTGTTTTGCTTGGTCTGCTTGCGGTGGTGGCAATTGTCATTTTATCTAACGCGGCAAGAGTGATCTGCGCGATTGGCAAGACCGTTACAGACTCCGAGATGGACGTATTGCTCTTCGTTTTTGGTCTTGGTATCGGGGTACCCCTTGGGTTCTTTGTAAACAGCTTCTTCTCGTTCATCTTGCTGATACTTTTCGGGGAGCGTTCCGATGAACTCATGCTCAAGTTTTACGATGAACTGAAGAGCAGAGAACTCGGTGTTCCCGGTGCAGATGGCTCCGGGGATCAGCAGGTGGCCGGCTGCAATCAATGAGAGATTCGAGATGCCAGACTTGCTGCAGATATGGTTGCTGATGTTCCTTATCAACAGCCCGGTGTACTTCGTTTGGGCATGGATTCTGTTCGGCGGTTGGGAGGGTTTCCGAGAGGCGATTGTCTTCTGGATCAAGCCGGAACTGTGGTCGCTGCTCGATCGCGAATATTGGGACGACATCTACGCGGAGTCGAAACTGGCTATCTGGTTCCTGCTCCCGATAGGGCTGATTCGACTTGAACTGTGGCTGCTCGGGAAGATCATCGGCGTGCCCCTTTAACGGTTACGCAGCGACGACGGCTGCCACCGGCTGAACATGTCTGTGAAAACATCCTGGCACGCGCGTGGCAGCGTCAAGCGGCAGCTTGGCGATGGTAGACTTGTCGGCTGCTTGTGGCGCTGCACGAGCTGTGGGTGTTGAACCATCGCCAAGTCCTTCGTGTCCTTTCGGCGCGGGTGAAAAATCTGAGTTTTTGATGGCGGTTTGGGT
>CAYPZL010000078.1:0-23929 GCA_964415045.1 uncultured Pirellulales bacterium
CAGCGACTCCTGGTGGCCGCATGAAAACCAATACAAAAATCAGTCAACTTGAGAAGAGTAGGAAATCGTGGAGATTTGGAATCCGAGTGATGGCAAAGCGACGAGAAGCGGAAATAGAACGGATCAAGGCGGGTATGTCCTGTGCAAAGGCCTTCTCCTGCATGGGTTCGGGCTTTTCGCAGGCTGGGCGGGTCGAAGTTCTCGCTTCCGGACAATTGCTGGAATGCCGGGAAGCCGATGTCGCTGCCTGCGGTTTCGCGCAGGCGTTCGGGGGTGGTTTCTACTGCAAGTGCCCCTTACGCACGTACCTTGCTCGCATGCTCCACATGTGAGGCGCGAACGCCTGGCAGCGGGCCGTCTGCGCCGGAAAGACGGCCATTTCTCCGTGCCGGAGTGGCTGTTCTCTACACTCGTTCGCCGGTGAGGCTGCGGCGCATGTACCCGGTGATGCGGACGTTGAAGAATTCGTCCAACGGCAGTCGCTCGTGGACGGCGACCAGGATCGGATAACTGCCGATCTGCCGCATGAAGGTGGTAGTTCCGTTGTGCACCTCGCTGCACAGGTTCTTGAGCACCGTTCCGAGGGGGAAGAGCTTGCGCAGCATGGGGACGTCGATTTTCTCGCGGACCGTGTGGGTCCAGCGCGTGTAGTGCCGGCGGTTCTGCCGCAGGACTTTCTGGCCGACTTCTTCGTACAGTCGCGTACCGGGGAAAGGGACGACCCGGCGGATGTTGATGCGCCGGACGAGCAGCCCTTCGTCCAGGATGCGCTGCAAGGCGGCCAGGTTCTTGTCCAGCGTCTCGGGCGTCTCGCCGGCCAGGCCCAGTAAAATGTTGATGCCGGGCAGCAGGGCGTGACAGCCGTTGTCCCCGCGAATGCCGCCGATGCGGTTGATCGTGCGGATCGCCTCGAACGTCATGTCGTACGTGGAGTTGAGGTTGTTGGCTTTGGCCACTTCCGGGTCGAAAGATTCGACGCCCATCGCGGCGGTGTTGCCAGGCGTGAGGTATTTAACGAACAGCTCGGTCCGTTGTTCGTTGACCATAGCGGGATTGGCGTTGTCCAAGTGCAGGACCTCGGGCTTGAGGGCCGCCAGCGCCGAGAGCATCGCCTCGATCTTCTGCGGGTCGCCCCCCTCGTAGCTGTAGATGCAGGACTGCTTGCCGAGCCGGAAGGCCCTGGCGCCGGCGTCCATCAGAGCCTTGACTTCCTCGACGACGTGGCCGGCGTCGCGCCACTGGACCTTGTGCTTGATCGGTTCGGTGCAGAAGGAGCAGCCCTCGCCGCGGGGGCAGCCCCGGCCGGTCTCGATCTCGACGATCCGCTTGTCCAGGCGTGGCATCTGCCGGATGAAGGACGCTCCCCGCAGCGCCCAGGGCTGGAGCTCGTCGTAGGACTCGAAGAGGAAGGGACGCAGTTCCTCGAAGTCTTCGGCCTGGGGCCGTTGCGGGCGGAAGCCGCCGCGATACTGGGTGCCGCCGGAGAGGACGGGGCCGGTCAGAATCCGGCGCACTTTGAACGGCGCCAGCAGCTTGTTGACCTCGTGCAGCGTTCCCGGCCGGGCGCTGAGATACTTGCCCGGCGTCTGCACGCCCACCACGAGAATGAGCTGGTCCGTCTCGCCCAGGACGCGACGGCTTTGCTCGGCGCTGCGCGTGTGGTTGAGTACCTCAATGTGCGTCCTGCCGACCGGCGGATCGATCACCACCTGCGGGACGTGCTCGACGTATCGAATCAGACGCAGATCGTCAATCGTCAGGTAGGTCGGCTCCTCCTTGTACTGTCCCGCCACGTAACGGGGCCACACGCCCACGAAGGGCGGGACACCCAGCCCCGCCGGTTCGTCCGTATAGCAATCCAGAATGGCTCGTGTTCGTGCCATGAATCCTCGGTCCATAAGAACAAATCAAAATGCAAATAGCAAAAACCAAAATTTAGGAAGTCATCCCGGCGCGCCGGGATTCCGCATTTTTTTTGATTTTTTATCTTTGATCTTTCCTGACGCAGCGCATTATACGCAGGAATCAGGACAAGTTCAAAAGGTGCGTCTTCCTCGTTCATACGTTATAAAGGCCCGCCGGTCGTGAGTGAATCGACCTTGCGAGTTTCTGCGCCGCTCGCTAAGATGGCCTGCGATCGCAAGCACTGCTTCGTAAGGAGGTCATCATGGCAACGAGAAACGACCGGCTCACCGGCCTTTTCCTATCCCTCGTTATCCTGGGCGTTTTGTGTGCGGGGGCGCCGGGCGCGCCGAAATGGGAGGCCGGCAAACAGATACGAATTGCGGTGCCTGACAATGCGGACCTGGCCGAGCGTCTGGCGGCCAAAGAAGTGCGGCGTTACCTGTACGTGCGGACGGGCCGGCTCGCCTCTCTCGTTGTCGGCGCCGGCGACCTGCCGGTGTCACCGGGAGCCTTGATCGTGGTGGGCGCCAAGAATCGCTCCGCCGTCCAATTCCTGGCGAGGCGTCACGCCGCATGGACTGGCGTCCTGGAGTCACTTGAACCGCAGCAATATTTGCTCAAGACGACACAGCGTGACGGGCGCAAGGTTATTCTCATCGCCGGCGGCGACCCGATTGGAACGCTGTACGGGGCGTACCGCTTCGCCGAGCGTTTGGGGGTTCGATTCTACCTGCACGGGGACGTGCTGCCCGCTCGTCGTGCGAGCATGGCACTGCCCGACGTGGACGAGCGGGGTGAGCCGTTGTTCGTCACGCGCGGCATTCAGCCCTTCCACGATTTCCCGGAGGGCCCGGACTGGTGGAATACGGACGACTACAAGGCCGTTATCGCGCAGCTCCCGAAGCTGCGCATGAATTTTCTCGGGCTGCACACCTACCCGCAGGGCGGAGTCGGTCCGGAGCCGACCGTCTGGATCGGGCTGAAAGACGACGTTGATGCCGGCGGGACCGTTCGCTTTAGCTCGCCCTCGAGCTATCACAACACGCTGCGCGGGAACTGGGGATACGCCGCGAAGAATACGAGTGACTTCTCCTTCGGCGCGGCGCAGCTCTTCGAACGCGACGACTACGGCGGCGAGGTGATGTTCGGCGCCATGCCCCGGCCCGAGACGCCCGAGCAGAACAACGCGGTCTTCAACCGCACCGGCGCGATGCTCAACGAGGCCTTTACGTTCGCGCACCGCCTCGGCGTTCAGACCTGCGTCGGCACGGAGACGCCGCTGACCGTCCCCGACGTGGTCAAAGAACGCCTCAAGAGCCGGGGGAAGGATCCGTCCGATCCCGCGACGGTCCGGGAGGTCTACGAAGGGATGTTCCGGCGGATCGAACAAGCGTATCCGGTGGATTACTACTGGTTCTGGACGCCGGAAGGGTGGACGTGGGGCAATCCGAAGGACGAGGAGGTTCAGGCGACGGTGGACGATCTGAAAGCGGCCATCGCTGCGCTGAAGGACGCCGGTTCGCCGTTCACCCTGGCCACCTGCGGCTGGGTGCTGGGGCCGCCGAAGGATCGCGCTCTGTTCGACAATTTCCTGCCCAAAGACATGCCGATGAGCTGCATCAATCGCAACGTGGGATTCGCACCGGTCGAGGTCGGTTTCGCTCGCGTGGAGGGTCGTCCGCAGTGGGCGATTCCCTGGCTGGAGGACGACCCGGCGTTGATTATCCCGCAGCTCTGGGTCGGCCGGATGCGGCGGGACGCCGCCGATGCGCTGGCTTACGGCTGTACGGGCCTGCTCGGCATCCACTGGCGCACACGCGTTTTGGGGCCCAACGTCGCGGCCCTGGCGCGAGCGGCCTGGGAGCAGAAGCCCTGGAATCCGTACTTGGGCAAAGCGATTCCGCAGCCCGACCCGAAACGCAAGGAAGGGCGCGAGGGCGGCAGTGTCGCGACCTTCCCCAACAATGCGATTGCCGACACCGGGAAGGATCCGCTGTATCAAACGGTCACCTACAACGTCAAAGCATACCGGCTCAAGGCGTCCAACGGCGTCTATACGGTGCGTCTGCAATTCTGCGAACCCCATTACGACCAGGCGGGCAAACGCGTGTTCGGCGTGACGCTCCAGGGTCGAAAGGTCATCGAGGAGCTGGACATGTTCGCCGCGGTCGGCCGCAATCGCGCCCTGGATTACACGTTTGAAGATGTGAGCGTGACCGACGGCATGCTGGAAATCGGATTCAATCCCATCGTCGAGTATCCTTGCATCGCGGCCTTCGTCGTGGAAGGGCCGGGCGGGTCTCGCAAGATCAACTGCGGGGGATCGGCGTACGAGGACTACGAAGGCGACCTGGCGCAAACGGACGTCGATGATCGGCCGCGCGATCTGCCGTCCGAGGATTTCTACCGCGACTGGGCGCGGACCCACTTCGGTCGGACGGCGGCTCGGCCCATCGCCAGGCTGTTCACCAAGCTCGACGGCGGCCCCGACGTGGGAGTGTCCACCCAGCAAAACACCCATCTGCCCCGGCCCTCGACCTGGGTGCACGGTCCCGGCGGCATCGTGCCGGACAAGAGACCGTGGCGTGAGGTGGAGAAGCAATACGCTTTCGTGGACGAACTGGCGGCGCTGCGCCCGAAGATCAAGCGGCCGGCCGCCCTCGAACGCTTCGACTACTGGCTCAACAGTTTCCGCTATCTCAAGGCGGTAGGGCAGGTGAACTGCACCTGGGCCCGTTTCAACGCCGCCATGGAGGAGGCGAAGAAGGAGCAGGCCCCGGCCCGGCGAAAGCAGCTTGCCCGGGACAAGGTGCTGCCCATCCGCAAAGAGCTTGTCGCGCAGGTCGCCGAGGTGCATCGACTGCTGCTGACGACGATCACGACCACGGGCGGGATGGGGACGGTGGCCAACTGGCAACAGCACCTCTTGCCCGGGTTGCTGACCCGACCCGGCGCCGAACTGGCGAAGATGTTGGGCGACGAACTGCCCGCCGAGGCGGTGCCCTCGAATGTGTACCAGGGACCGACGCGACTGATCGTGCCGACCGTTCGCACCGTGTTGATGAAAGGCGAAGACCTGCGTTTGAAGGTGATCATTCTGTCATCAGCCCGGCCCGATCGAGCGGTTCTTCAGTGGCGGCCGTTAGGCGAGCGAGGCTTCAGGAAGATCGACCTCAGGCACATTGCCCGCGGCGTCTATGCCGTCGAGATTCCCGCCGGGTCGATTGCGGGAGAAGACTTCGAGTACGCCGTCAAGGTATCCGTTGCAGGACAGTCACTGGTATTTCCGGCCGGCGGAGATTCGGCCCCGCAGACGGTCGTTGTCATCGACCGCCATTGAGAGGAGATTCTATGCAAAAGCACGAAATGACTCGACGCCGTTTTCTCAGGACGATGACGTGCAGCGCCGCCGGCGCCGCCTTGCTGCAACCCGGTTTCCTGACGAGGCTCGCGGCGCAGGAGACGCCGAAGAAGAAGCCCAACATTGTGTTCATTCTGGTTGATGACCTAGGCTGGGTCGATACGAGCTGCTACGGAAGCGGCTTCTATGAGACGCCGCACATCGACGCGCTGGCCGCCGGGGGCATGCTCTTCACGAACGCCTATGCGGCTTGCGCGGTCTGCTCGCCGACCCGGGCGGCCGTGATGACCGGTCGCTATCCCGCCCGGCTCGGCGTGACCGACTGGATTCGCTCGCGCTTCCAGGGCGGCGCCATCCCGGACGACAAACAGAATCCGACCGAATACGTGACCACGGGAGACCGGAAACTGCTGTGTCCCCCGAACGCACTGTGGATGGAACTGGAGGAGGTCACGGTGGCCGAGGCCCTCAAGCCGGCCGGCTACGTGAGCTGTCACATAGGCAAGTGGCATCTGGGCGCCGACGATTGGTATCCGGACCAGCAGGGGTTCGACTACAACATCGGCGGCTGCGATTACGGTCAGCCGCCCAGCTACTTCGATCCCTACTACCGCAGCGGCCAGGGCGACATCCCCACGCTCGAGCCGCGCCAGGAAGGGGAATATCTCACCGACCGCGAGGCCGACGAGGCCGTCAATTTCATTCGGCAGCACAAGGACCAGCCCTTCTTCCTGTACATGGCGCATTACGCCGTGCATACGCCGATTCAGGCCAAATCCGATCTGACGGAGAAGTACCAGGCCAAGGAGCCGACGCACCAGAAGAACGCCAAGTACGCCGCCATGATCGAGAGCGTGGACGATGCGGTGGGCAAGATTTGCGCCGCGCTCGACGAGCTGGACCTGGCCGACAACACGTTGGTGTTTTTCACGAGCGACAACGGAGGCCTGTCGTCGGTGACGGACAACCGGCCGCTGCGGGCGGGCAAGGGCTATCCGTACGAAGGCGGCATTCGGGAGCCCCTGATCGTTCGCTGGCCCGGCGTGGTCGCCCCGGGCACGGTCAGCGACGAGCCCGTCACAAGCGTGGATTACCTGCCCACGATCTGCGAGGCGGCCGAGGTTCCCCTTCCGGCCGACCGCGAGATCGACGGCGTCTCCCTCGTCGGCCACCTGCGCAGTGACGGCGCGGAACCGCTGAACCGCGAGGCCATCTTCTGGCATTTCCCGCACTACCGGGGCAACATCGTTCCCTACAGCATCATTCGCGCCGGCGACTGGAAGTTGATCAAGCGATACGAGGGCACGACGTTCGAGCTGTTCAACCTCGCCGACGATCTGTCGGAGCAGAACGACCGGGCCGGTGCGATGCCCGAGAAGGTGGCCGAACTGGATGCCATGCTGGGGCAATGGCTGGAGCACACGAACGCCAGGCTGCCCAGGCCTCCCGTCAGCAGCATAAAGCCGAGGTAGGGCACCCGCCGGCGGGTGTCACCCTGCGTTTAGAGGATGGCGCCGAGTCCTTCGGTGCGGGCCTTTTCGGTCAGTGTCTTCAGGTCCTTGAGCAGGACGTTGAGCTGGTTGGTGCTTTCGAGGAGATTCTCGTAGAGCCGGCCGTCGTTGAGAAGCCGGCCGGCGGTGCCTTCGCCTTCGTTGACCTTCACCAGCGCCCCGCGCAGTTGCTTGGCCGCTTTGCCTACTTCGTCGCTGGTGCTGACCATCGAGGCGACGAGTTTCTCGAGGTTTTCGTCGGCGCTCTCGAGTTTCTTCGTTCCGGTCGCGGCGAGCGTTTGAAATTCCTGCAACGTTGCTTGCGCATCGGCCAGGGTCACCTGGACGCTCTTCATGGTCTCGGTGGCGGTGTCCATCACTTCGGCCAGGCTGCCGGAGGCGTGGCTCAGATTGGCCAGCGTGATTTTGATGTTCCCCTGGTTGTTGGGATCGCCGATGATGGCATTGGAGTTGCCCAGGAACGCGCGGATGTCCTCGACCAGGTCGGTGAGCTTCTGCTGGCTTTCTTCGGGGAAGAACTCGCTGGTCATTCCGGTCGAGCCCTGCAACTCCATGCCCTGCGTCAGGAAGCAGGTTTCCGGGCGGTTCGGATCCAGCGGTGGGGCGGGCAGGCGGTTGGGATCGACCTGCAATTCGATGTAGCTGCTTCCCAGGCCGCGGGTCATCAATTTGACGTCAACGTTGGAGGGGATGTCCGTGTATTGCTTGTTGATGCTCAGGATACATCTGGTCTGGTGGTATTTCTGGCCGGTATTGCGGTCCTCCAGGACTCGCGGCTGCATGACGAAGGTGACTCTGCCGATCTGATAGCCGCAGAAGCGCACGGGCGTATCCTTCTGCACACCCTGGGCCTTGGGGAACCGGACAAACACCTGGAACGATCTCATACGGCTGACGGCGGTGGGGAGGTCGCCGAACTTGAAAATCATCCACCCTAACGCGGCCAGCCCGATGATCACGAAGATTCCGACGAAGACGTCGCGTCGTCTTTGGGCCGATTCGTAATCACTCACCGCTACTTCCTTTCAGATCCGTTCGTCCTTCCATGAACAACTCTCGGATGGCTCGCAGGGGATACCCGCTGCTATTGAGCCGTTTGATCAGCTGGATGCGCTCGATGGCTTTGGCGTCGAACAGGCGTCGGCCGGTTGGTGTCACCTGCGTCGGCTCCAAGAGTCCGATCATAATGTAGTATTGCAGAGACTGACGCGAAACACCAGCTTTTTTTGCCGCCGGTCCAATCGGGATCAGTTTTTCTTCCGGGCTCACATTGTGCTCCTGACAAAGCCACAAGGACAAATCAAAATGCAAATAGCAAAATGCAACAATGCGGAATCGCCGCTGTGCGGCGATGACTTCCTTAGCTTTGATCTTCGATCTTTGATCTTTGATTCCGTTCAGGCGATTGCGGGCCGTCGCGACGGTCGGCACCAAAGACCTTCTCGACCAGGCGCAGGAAAGACCGTTGCACCTGATCGAACGTCAGTGCGGCCCAGGCTTTTCTCGGGTTTTCTGTCTGCTTGATTCGATTCGACAGTGACGGTGATATCATGACAACGTAATCGTATCCCCGGGGGATGCGGTCCTGGCTTTGGCGGAACGCTTCGCGCACGAGCCTTTTGAGGCGGTTGCGGACGGTGGCCTTGCCGCAGATCTTCCTGCCGACCGAAACGCCCAGCCGGGGCGAACCACTGTCGTTGGGAGCCACGAAAAGAGTGAGGAGATTGTCGGCGGCACGCCGATTCCGACCCAAAACGGCCTTGAACTGGCGATTGCTCAACAGTCTTTTGCTCTTGGGAAACCTCAAACGCTTCAATCTCTGCGCGTCACCTGTGAAACGAAATACGATCCCGATCGAATCGGCGGCGACCCTACGCGGCCGCCGTTACCGTACCATTATCGGCGTTATGCCGCCTCGTGCTACAGCCAAAGCCTTGCCCATCTCCATCGCGTGAAATGTCGCTCGTGAGGCGTGAACGCAGGAAATCAAAAATCAAAATTGCGGAATCCCGGCGTGCCGGGATGACTTCCCTATGTTTGCCATTTGCTCTTTGCCTTTTTGATTTATCCCCGCAACACTTGGCGCAGTCTGTTTTGAGCGGTATCATGGGCGATATTATCGCACGTCCATGCCGTTGGCCTGCGGTGCCGACTCGATTGTGGGGCGATCAGGCGGGCTGGCCGTGGGCGCTGTCGGCCTTCTCCTGTCGGGCCAGCACTTCGGCGCTGAGCGAGCGGCGTACGGCGGGGCAGTCCAGCAGACCGGCCAGCGTGCCGTCGTCCGCCGAGGCGACCACCGGCAGGTAGTCCACATGGTATCGATGGGCTCTCTGCAGGGCTTCGGACAGGGGCATGCCGGGCGTGGCCCGGGCGACCACCGGCTCCATGACGTCCAGCGCGACGAGCCAGTCGTTCAGTTCCTGGGTCGCGAACGTGTTGCGTATTCCGTTCAGGGTGATCGCGCCGAGGAGCTTGTTCTCTGGCGATATGACCGGATAGTAGAAGCTGTCGGTCCGGCTGACGAGATCAATCACCTCGGCCAGCCCCATGCTGGCCGGGATCACCGGCGCGGCCATATCCGCCACCTCCGAGACGTGGTAGGTCTCGATCAGGTCTTCCTCCCGGACGTCCATGCCGATCTCGCCGGCCCGCTTGACGCCCAGCTTGACGAACAGCGGCCCGGCGAGCTGGACAATGAAGGTCGTGGAGGCGACGACCAGGATCACCAGCGAGCTGATCTCGCTCTCGAACCGATGGCTGGCGAGAATGCTCAGGCCGATGGCCACGCCGCCCTGCGCGAACAGGCAATAGCCCAGGTACTTCCTGACGCTCTCGCGGGCGTGGGACCACTTGGCGCCGATATAGGCTCCCCCGATCTTGCCGAGGCTCCGACCCAGCACGTAGGCGGCGACCAGCAGCCAGGCCAGCAGCGACATGTTCTCGATCTTGAGCCGCGCGCCGACGAGCACGAAGAACATGACGTAGATCGGCGGCGCGAATCGCTTGACCATCGCCAGGGTGTCCTGGCTGCGGCGCGGTGTGCTGTTGGCCAGCGTCAGGCCCAGCGCCATGGAGGCCAGGATGATGTCGAGCTTCAGCGCCAGCGAAAGACCGATGGCCAGAAGCACGGCTCCGATGGCGAACGTCAGCTCCGAATCTTCATCCTTGATCCAGATCAGGATCGTTCGCAGGATCATCCCACCGGCGAATCCGACCAGCAGGGCGATTCCCAGCTCATAGGCGGCGGTTCCCAGGCTGGCGGCGATACTGCCTCCCGCGTGTCCGGTCAGAATGCCGGCGACGCTCGTTCCCAGTGCGTACAGCGTCAGCGCCAGAGCGTCGTCGAGCGCGACGATCGCCACCGCGGCGGTGGTCAGGGCGCCCCGGGTCTTGTATTCCCAGAGGACCTGGATCGTCGAGGCCGGATCGGTGGCCGAAGAGATCGCCCCTAACACGATGCCGAGAGCGACCGACATGCGGATATTCCCGGTCAGCGTGTACGCGATCAGAATGACTGCCAGAGTGACCAGGGCAAACGCCGCTACGCCCTCGGCGACCAGGATGGTGATGAACTGCTTGCCGTATTTTCGCAGCACGTCGAGCTTCAGTTCGCCGCCGATCATGAAACCGATGATCCCCAGGGCGAAGTAATTCAGGGGCTCCACGAGCTGCGTCACCTGCTCCGAGATGAGACGCAGGCCGCTCTCGCCAATTACCACGCCGATGATGATGTAGCCGATGATCTGGGGGATGCGCAGGCGGCGGAAGACCCGCGCGCCGATGGTCCCGCCGAAAACGGCGATCCCCAGAAGCAGGATCAAATTCAGATGGCCAACGGAATCGCTGGCGGCTTCCAGCAGTACATTCGATACCATTTTCTCATACACTCAGGTGTTTTGTTACCACGACTGTTCGTATCGGCCCCCGCCCTGCGCCGGCTCCAGCATCACGCCGACGACGATGAAGCCGGTGATCTGCGGAATTCTCAGCTTCTGGAACACCCGGGCGCCGACGGTCCCGCAGAAGATCGCCGTGCCGATCAGCAAGACCAAGTGTATGCCGGAGCCGGTTGAGGCCAGAACAGTATTGACGTTGTCGAACATCGTCCGAATTACGCAAAGCAAAACAAAGACCAGACAAGGAAGGATGCCGGCACCCTGCTGGGCGTGTACCGCAGCCGCCAAAAGGCCCTTTATGCTAAGGGTCCGTGTGATTTTGTCAACGGGTTTTGTTTTGCGTTTTGCCTTTTTTCCTCGTCGGTTAAGGTCGCCGGCGCGAATCCGGGCCTATTGGGCGTCGGCGGTAACACCGGGCCATGCGTCGGTTCGGAACGGGGAGGCGGGCAGGCCGGCCTTGTTGTACAGGTTGCAGACGGGATTGTCCGCCCAGGCGTAACGGACGGCTGCGGGCCTGGAAACCTCCGCGCTGCTCACGACGACCGTATCGCCTTCGATTTTTGCGTCGGCCCAGACGAATTTGCGGTCTTTGCCGGCGATGGCGAAGCCCTTGAGCTCGCCGCCTTTGGCGACGAGGCCGCCGTCGACGTGGTCGAAATGGAGGACGATGTTCTTGCCCTTTCTCTCCATCGACTTGTAGAGCGGGCCGCTGTAGACGATCTTCTTGCCGTACGTGTTGGCCAGCGCCCAGAGTGCCAGCCGCTTGCCCACGTCCTGCTTGTTCTTGGGATGGATGTCGTTGGCTTCGCCGATGTCGATGATGACGGCCATCCCTGTTTCAGGAAGTCGTAGCGTCATCAACTGGGCTTCGCGCAGCTCGGCCCAGGCGCTGTCGGCGGGCTCGGGCTTTTGCGCCATGAAATTGGCCAACTGTACGAACAGGAAAGGAAAATCGCCCTGGCCCCAGTTTTGGCGCCAGCACTGGATCATGGTCGGAAACAGCTCGCGATACTGATAGGCTCGTCCGGCGTTGGATTCGCCCTGATACCAGATCGCCCCCTGAATGGCGTAAGGAATCAGCGGCGCGATCATCGCGTTGTACAGGCCGGCAGGAGAGTGGGGGTGGTCCGGCCCGAACGGGGTTCTCGGGCGGCGGGGCGGATTCTTGCCGTCCTTCCGAGCCTGTGCGGACTTCTCCTTCCATTGCTTGAGCTTCTCTTCGTACTGCTTCATCGCTTGCGGATAGTTGGCGACCGCATCATCGTAGCGTTTGAGAATCGGTTGGAAATCGGGATTGTCCTCAAGCATGGGCCGGCTGGTCCATGCTTCGGCCGGCGTTCCCCCCCACGAGGTGTGGATCAGCCCGACCGGGACGTCGAGCCGTTTATGAAGCTCACGACCGAAGAAGTACGCCACGGCCGAAAAACCGGGCACCGTTTCCGGGCTGCATTCCACCCAGCGTCCCGCGCAATCTTCCTGGGGCGCGTCGGCAACCTTGCGTTCGACGCTGAACAGGCGAATCCTGGGGTAGTCGGCCCCGGCGATCTCGTTCTCTGCATTGGCGGAACTGCGGACCGACATCTGCATGTTGGACTGGCCCGAGGCGACCCAGACTTCGCCGACCAGGATATTCTTGAGGGTGATGGTGTTCTTGCCGGTGAGGGTGATCTGGTAGGGGCCCCCGACCTCGGGTGCGGCCATTCTAAAATGCCACCGGCCCTCCCCGTCGGCCGTGACCGCCCACTTCATCCGGTGCCAGCTCACGCTGACGCCGACCTCTTCGCCGGGGTCGGCCCAGCCCCAGATGGACGCTTCCTTGTCGTGTTGCAAGACCATGTTGTCGCCGATGATCGCCGGCAGTCGAATATCGGCGACGGCCGCCGCCGACAGGAATACGATGATTCCGCAGACAACGTACGTGAGGAGAGATTGGGAAATTCGGCGACTGTCTTTCATTTCGGTACCCCTTCAACCAGGAACAGGACTCGATTCGAGGCCCGCCGTGCCCGTGGTCCGGCCCGACGTCACGCCCCGAGCGGACAACTCCCACCACTATACGCGCCGAGACCCACGCCGTAAACCGGAAATGGCAAGACGTCCGATTTCCCCTGCCGTCAGCGCGGGTCCGCGGCCGTCCGGTCATCGTAGGGAGGCGAACCGGCCCCGGCGCTGCTCGTAAGGTCTGAAGGGGCCTGCCACTTGCCCTTGGGCACCAGAAAATTGTGACTTTGGTCTTTACCGGCTGTGACCGGAGACGTATAGTGATGCCCTCGGAAGAAATAGTCTCAGGGAGGTTTAGGTATGACTACGAAAGATAAACACGATGTGTATGCGGTTGTGGCGCTGTTTCTGGTGGCGGTGCTCGTCGTGAGCGTTTTGAACGGGTGCAAGAAGAGCACGCCTGAGCCGGCAGAGCCGGGCTCACCGAACGAGGCGCCGGTCACCGCAGAGCCGGCCAATGCGTCCACCGACCCGATCGAGGCCGCTACGAGTCTCTTTCGAGAGCCCAGAGCGAGCCTCCAGAACATCATCAAGGCCGCCAAGACCTGGCAGCCTTCGTTTGAGCAGTGGTGGGGCAAACTGGCCCCCGATTTCACCCTCACCGATGTCGAGGGGAACGTGCATAAGCTCAGCAGCTATCGAGGCAAGGACGTGGTCGTGGTGATCTGGACCACCTGGTGCCCGACGTGCAAGCTGGAAATTCCGCACTTGAAGGAACTGTACAAGGCGTTCGACCAGGAGAAACTCGCGATTCTGAGCATCTCCAACGAGTCGCCGGCCCTGCTGAAGGAGTTCGCGACCAAGGAGAGCATCCCCTACACCGTTCTATCGGGTTCGGGGCCGCTTCCGGGGCCCTTCGGCGACGTCGAGTACATTCCGAGCAGCTTCTATATCGATCCGGAAGGCAAGTTCAAGCTGGCGGCCACCGGGCTCGTGCCGACGGGAGACGCCGAGGCGATCGTACAGGCCCAGTAGCGTCTTGTCGGAAACCCGGGGCAAGGTGGGCCGAAAAAGTTCTGGACAAGGCGGTAGACTGCCGCTAAACTATAAGGTTTAAGCCAATTTGACCCATGAGAACTGAGGTATCGGACGATGGCACATAAGAAAGGACAAGGTTCTTCGAGGAACGGTAGAGACAGCAACGCCCAGTACCGTGGCGTCAAGCTCTACGGCGGGCAGGTTGCCAAGGCCGGCTCGATTATCATCCGGCAGTGCGGCACGAAGTTCTTCCCCGGCGCCAACGTTGGCATGGGCAAGGACTACACCCTTTTTGCCAAGGCCGACGGAACGGTCCGGTTCCAGGGCCGGCGCGTGCACGTGGTCTGACCGCGCAACACAGCGCGTTGTCTGGACGTTCAAAGGATGGTCGCAAGCCATCCTTTTTTTATAGATCAGGGCGTTTTCAGGGCTGTAAGGGCGATTTGTCGGGTCTATGTTCGTTGATGAAGCTCAGATTTGGGTCAAGGCCGGCGACGGCGGCCACGGTTGCGTGGGCTTTCGACGGGAGCGGTTCATCCCCAAGGGCGGTCCCGACGGCGGCGACGGCGGGCGGGGCGGACACGTTTACTTCGAGGCCGTGGAAAACAAAGACACCCTCCTGGACTTTGCAGGCAAGCATCACTGGCGAGCCGCCAACGGCCGACCCGGCCAGGGCAGCAACAAGCACGGCGCCAACGGCCAGGACCTAATCATTCCCGTTCCGCCGGGCACGTTGATCTACGACGCCGATCTGGACCTGCTTCTCCGCGACCTCGACGAGGTCGGCTTGAAAGTGCTGGTCTGTCGCGGCGGCAAGGGCGGCCGGGGCAACAAGGCCTTTGCCACCTCCACGAATCAGACGCCCCGAAACGCCGAGCCCGGCAAACCCGGCCAGGAACGCAACCTCAAGCTGGAACTCAAGCTCATCGCCGACGTGGGCCTGGTCGGTTTGCCCAACGCTGGCAAAAGCACCTTGCTCTCTCGCTGCTCGGCGGCCCGGCCCAAGATCGCATCGTATCCGTTTACCACCCTCGAGCCCGTCCTGGGCATCGTCGAGTTGAGCGACTATCGCCGCTTCGTCATGGCCGACATCCCCGGCCTGATCGAGGACGCCAGCCAGGGGGCCGGACTCGGACACGAATTCCTCAGGCACATCGAACGCACCACCATCCTGCTCCACATCGTTGACGTCATGCCCATGGACGGCTCCGACCCGGTCGACAATTACCACACCATTCGCGCCGAATTGGAGCAATACAGCCAGGTTCTGGCCGAGAAACAGGAAATCATCGTCGCCAACAAGAGTGACCTCGACCCCGGCGGCGAGAAGCTCGCGCACGTCCGAGACATGCTGGGCGCGAACGTGCCCGCCATTTCCGCCGTCACCGGGCGGGGAATCCGGGAACTGTCCGAATTGCTCTGGCAGAAGGTCAAAGAGCTCAAAGCCTGATCCCTGCTTCGCCGGCGCAACAGAGCGGCCGAACTGTCTACTGCAAAATCGAGTATCTTCGTGCGTGGTGCGGATCGATTGACAAGCCGCGCCAAATGCGGTACAAGCGCCTGTCGTAGCAGGAATGTGGAATATCCAATCAGAAAAACGACTTCCGAACGTGGTTTATGAATATTATCGCAGTCGATATCGGAAACACCAATATCACCGTAGGCTTCTATCTCGACGGCAAGGAGGAGTTCGTCCGGTCGTTTCCGGGCACAGCGGAGGCGGAACTACGAGACTGTCTTACCGCCGCCTGGGAGAGGATTCCCGTCCTGGAGACCTCGGCCGAGGGCAAGCGCAACGGTGTCGTTGCCGTCAGCAGCGTCAAGCCGTCCTGGACGGACCTGATTCGCAACATGGTCGCTGAGGATCTCGGCGAAAAGCTCCTCGTGGTGGGCGCGGACATCCCGTTGCCGATCTCCGTGTGGGCCGACGAGCCCGAGCAGGTGGGCACCGATCGCGTGGTGGCCGCCGCCGCCGCGTACGCCGTGGTCGAAGGGGCCGTGGCCGTGGCCGACTTCGGCACCGCCGTGACCATCGACCTCGTCGATGAAAACGGCGTTTTCCAGGGCGGCGTGATCTGCCCCGGTTTCGAGATCAGCGCCCAGGCTCTGAAGGACAACACCGCCCAGCTTCCGAAGATCGCGGTTCACCGGCCCGAGGGGCCGTACGGCAAGAACACCGCCGACGCCATCAATTGCGGCCTGTACTACTCGGTTATCGGGGCGATGGAGGAGATCATCCGTCGCTATGCCGAGGAAATCGGGCGCTGGCCCCAGACCATCATCACCGGCGCCGCCGCCGAGACGATCAAGGACGACTGCCCCTTCGTGGACAACTACGTCCCGAACCTCGTCGTCAAAGGCATCGTTCTGGCCTACATGAAGTATGTCGAGAAGAAGAGCGAGCTTGTGTGAGGGCATGAGCGCGTCGGCGGCAGTGATGACCGGACCGGGGGCGGGGGCCATTGCCACCATCGGGCTCCTCGGTGAATCGGCGCGGGCCATATTGAAGGGCGTTTTCCAGCCGGCGGCCCGGACACCTCCCGAATTCGCCACCGGTCGCATCCTTCTCGGCCACATCGTGGACGGCGACAACGTCATCGACCAGGTGACCGTTGGCTGCGAAGCGCCGGATACCTTCGCCATCCACTGCCACGGCAATCCTCTCATCGTCGAGCGGATCATGGAACTCTTGCAGCGGCGGGGCGTTGCCCTCGTGCCGGCCGGGCAACTGCTGGCCCGGATGCTGGCCAAGCAGCGTTCGGATAATACGATCGCCGTGGAGGCCGGGGTCGCATTGGCGACGGTCAAGACCGTCGAGGGCGCCCGCATCCTCGCCCGTCAGATCGAGGCCGGGCTTTGCGAAACCGCCGAGCATTGGCGGCGGCTCGCCGAGTCGGGCGACATCGAACGGATCGTCACGGAGGCGGGGCAAATTCTCCGCGACAGCGACACGGCCCGCTTGATCATCTCCGGGTGCACCGTCGTTTTGACCGGCCCGCCCAACACCGGTAAGAGCACGCTGTTGAATTACTTGGCCGGCCGGGAGAAGGCCCTCGTCACCGACGTCGAGGGCACCACGCGCGACTGGGTCTCGGCCGAGATTCACATCCCGCCGCTGGCGGCCACGGTCATCGACACCGCCGGCCTCGATGCCGACCTAGCCGCCGCACCGGGCCGCGACGTGGACAAAGCCGCCCAGGCCAGGGCCGTTGAGCTGCTGGAACGAGCGGACGTCGTCCTGCTCGTGCTGGACGCCGGCCGGCCCGCAGTCTCGTTCGATCCGCATCTGGTCGAACGTTTAGCCGGCAAGCGAACCGTCGTTGTCCTGAACAAGTCCGACTTGCCCCCGCGTCTCGACGCCGCTTCCCTGCCACAGCCGTTCCGCCCCGCGATCCGCATCAGCGCCAAGAACGAAACCGGAATCGAGAATCTCATCCACGCCATCCACCAGACCTGCCGTGTGACCACCTTCGATCCCCTCACCCCCGTCGCCTTCACCCGGCGACAGCGAGCCCTCATCGAACGTCTGGCCGCCACGAGTTGCCCCGATCAGGCCATCGTCTCCATTGAGAAGCTTTTGCGCGGAGCTATCGAAGGGTGATTGTCCGTGCCTGGAAAGATCGCTTTGCAGGGTGTATAATTCAAGTATGATTTCGCAAGCGGATCGACAGACTGTCCGTACTCTCTGCCGCAGGTACGGTGCGAAGAAGGCTCTGCTCTTCGGCTCCTGCCTTGAGGCGGGACGGGAGGCTGCGGATATCGATTTGGCAGTAGAGGGTATCCCACCGGAAGACTTCTTTCGTTTCTATGGCGATCTTATGTTTGCTTTGTCCAAACCGGTCGACGTTGTGGATCTCTCGGGCCGGTCAAAATTTCTCGACCTTGTGCGACGAGACGGAGTGCTCTTGTATGGGTAACTTCAAGGAGCGCGTCGAGTCTGAGTACGAGGCCATCCAGAAGGCTCTGAGGATGTTGCCGGAAGCCGCGGATCTCGCGGAGCTTTCTGTCCTTGTGTTGGCTGGTGTAGCCGCGCTTTTGCACAACTTCTACAACGGTATCGAGACCTGCTGACTGCTGCGAGGGAAGGCCAAATCCTCTCAGTGAAGACGGCCGATGAGTTAAAGCGATTCCTGGCATTCAGGCATTTCTTCAGCCATGCGTATGCCCTTGACCTCGATCCTAAGCGACTGGAGCCCCTGGTTGCGGGTGCCGCAGGTGTTTTCCAGGAAGTGATGCGGGATATCAGCGGATTACTCTGAACAAGTCCGACCTGCCTCCGCGTTTCGATCCCGCTTGTCTGCCGAAGCCGCTTTGCCCCGCGATCCGCATCAGCGCCGAAAACGAAACGGGAATCGAAGACCTCATCCAGGCCGTCCACCACACCTGCGACGGAACCACCTTCAACCACCGCACCCCCATCACCTTCACCCGCCGACAGCGAGCCCTTCTCGAACGTCTGACCACCGCGCCCACTGGCGCCAACGCCGCTCGCATTGTTGACGAGTTTTTGCAGGGCCCAATTTGAATCTCAATCCCAAGTTTTGTTGGATTACCTTTGTTCTTCCCTTGGTTCCTCAGAGAGAGAGGGCGTATTGCATTCTTTGGGGGGCAGGCGGACGACTTCATGCCCGGAGGCTTCTTGAGCGGAACGCAGATCGGCGCAAATAGCCGAGAGGTCCGCATTGAATTTTTGCGTGTGTTCCATCCGCCACTTCCGCACTTCATCAACAATAGGATCTCTCATTTGTCAGCCTCCAGCAGTTCCTCTGGCGAGCACATTTCGGGGCATGAATAGCCTTCGTTTTCAACAATTTGTCTGATCATCATGCGCGATGCCTCGATTATAGCAGATTCCCAGCCTGTCATCGCAACAGTTCTCTCGTTTCCGCGCCGACTCGCCCTTCGCATCGTCCAAATCGATCGATGGGATTCATCTTCCCAAGCGGTCGAAATTGTTGGACTTCATTGGCCACGCTTGGGCTTCTATTGCCCAAAAGCTCTACGAAATTCCTTGTAAAGAAGCTTCTCTGCTTCCTGTATACGTTCTGGGTTTTTCCCATCCCATGTACGTAAAGGGCATTTCTGCTTGAGTCTTGAATGAATCCTTCCATTCCCATCTTGGAGGATGGGCCGATCTTGAGGTTGGGTGCAAAACCCCTTTTCGTCATGCGGATCATCCGAGACGTGCTCCCAGAAGCAGTCACATTTTTTCTCCTTGGTAAGGTATCCGATTGCGGTTCCGACAATGAAGTCGGTGTCCAGACTGCAGCCCTTGTCGCTTGAGAGCCCGGAGGCTCTCTGGAGTTCCGAGAGTCCTCTGCCCAAGGTGCTTGGATGTTTCACGGATCCACTTCTCCTGAGGCCGGCTTGGCCGACATAGAAGGGTATTTCTTCTCCCCGCTCTGAAACGTAGGACCATCTATAGACGCCCTTGGTAGGTTGTTGTGTGTTGTTTGGATTTCGGAAGATGATCTTTCCCATGGCGTTTACCTCTCCAACGTTTTCTGTTTTAGCTCAATGGTTTGTCGAGTGCCTCCATCACGCATTGCGCGAACTCACTCATGACATATATCGGTCTTCTGTCTGCTCGCCTTGAGACGAAAGCAGCACGCAGGGATTGAGAATGACGCCGGTTTCGGTATAATCGCTTCATGGCGAAATCGAAAAAACCATTGAGCCCGGCGATGAAGCAGTTTCATCACTTCAAAGAGCAGCACCCGGACTGCATCCTCTTCTTTCGCATGGGCGACTTCTACGAGACGTTTTACGACGATGCGAAGACCTGTTCGAAGGTGCTGGGCCTGACGCTGACGAGCCGGGACAAGGGCAGCGCCAATCCGATTCCGCTGGCGGGCGTGCCCTATCACGCCATCGACGGCTATCTCAAGAAGATGCTCCAGGCCGGCTATCGCGTGGCGGTCTGCGAGCAGGTCGAGGATCCCAAGAAGGCCAAGGGCGTGGTCAAGCGCGACGTCGTGCGCATCGTGACGCCCGGGACGCTGACCGACGAGATGCTCCTCGAGGACAAGAAGGACAACTTCCTCTGCGCGGTCCATCTCGATGCCAAAGGCTATGCGGCGGTGAGCTGGGTCGATATCTCCACGGGCCATTTCTTCGTCCAGCGGATGCACGAAACCGAGCTGCTCGACGAGCTGCAGCGGCTCGCGCCGGCCGAGTGCCTGCTGGCCGACCGTCGCGGCGAGCTGTTCGACGCCGAGACGCGCCGGCTGGCCAAAGACATCGGCCAGTTGACCCGGGCCATCGTCACCGAGCGTCCCGGCTGGTACTTCGATCCCTACCAGGCGAAGCAGCGCTTGCTCAAGCACTTCGGCGCCGCCACGCTCGAAGGGTTCGGCATCGCCGACGGGGACCAGGATCTCGTCCCGCCGGCCGGCGCGGTCATCGAATACCTGAACGAAACGCAGAAGACCGCGCTCGGGCACATTCAGAGCCTGCGCAAAGTGAGCCGGCAGAGCTTCCTCCAGATCGACCCGACGTCGCTGCGCAGCCTGGAAATCCTCCAGACGATCCGCACGGAGCTGCGCAAAGGCTCGCTGCTGGCCTGCCTGGACGAGACGCAGACCGGCATGGGCGGGCGAATGTTTCGCAACTGGCTGTGCATGCCCCTCTGCGACGTGGCCGCCATCGAGGCGCGCCAGGACGCGGTCCAGGAACTGAAGGAAAACCCGGACGCCCTGACACCGATGCGCGAGCTGCTGTCGGACATCGCCGATTCCGAGCGGATCGCGGCCCGCGTCAGCACGTTTCGCGCCAGCCCGCGCGATCTGGTCGCGCTGGCGCGGACGTTGCGTCGGGTCCCCCGGTTGCGCGGCATCCTGGCCGAGCGCCGGGCTGAGCTGCTGACCGGCCTGGCCGAGCGGTGCGACAGCATGGACGAATTGGCCGAACTTCTCGAAGCGGCCGTCGAGCCGGAGTGTCCCACCCATTTGCGCGACGGCGGCGTCATCCGCGCCGGCTTCTCCGAGGAACTGGACCGCCTGCGCGCGATCACCAAGGATGGGCAGAGCTGGCTGCGCAACTACCAGCAGCAGCAGGCCCAGCGCACCGGCATCGCCAACCTGAAGGTGGGCTACAACAAGGTCTTCGGCTACTACATCGAGGTCACGCACGCCGCGGCCGACAAGGTGCCCGCCGACTACGTCCGCAAGCAGACCATCAAGAACGCCGAACGCTACATCACCGACGAGCTCAAGGAATACGAAACCGAGGTATTAACCGCCGAGGAGAAGGCCGTCGAATTGGAGCAGCGGCTCTTCGAGGACCTGCGGAACGAATCGGCGAAATACGTTCGCCGCTTGCAGCATCTCGCCGATACAATCGCGCGGTGCGATTGTCTTGCCTCGCTGGCCCACGTCGCCGCCCGGCGCAACTACAGGCGTCCCCTGATCGCCGACGATACGCGGCTAATCATCCGCGAAGGCAAGCACCCGGTGCTGGCCGAGACGCTCGGCTCGGAGTTCGTGCCCAACGACGTCGAGCTCGGCGCCGGCGCCGCCGACATCGCGGTCATCACCGGGCCCAACATGAGCGGCAAGAGCACCTACATCCGCCAGGTGGCCCTGTTGGTGTTGATGGCCCAGACCGGCTCGTTCATTCCCGCCCGGGAGGCCGAGATCGGTCTGGTCGACCGCATCTTCACCCGCGTCGGCGCCTCCGATGAGCTCGTGCGGGGCCAGTCCACCTTCATGGTCGAGATGACCGAGACCGCCAACATCATCAACAACGCCACCGACCGCTCGCTCGTGATCCTCGACGAGGTCGGGCGCGGCACCAGCACCTACGACGGCCTGGCCCTGGCCTGGGCGGTCACCGAGCATCTCGCCACCCGGCTCAAGTGCCGCACCTTCTTCGCCACCCACTACCACGAGCTGACCGAGCTGGCCGAGCTGTTTCAGAACGTTTGCAATCTCAACGTCGCGGTTCGCGAGTGGATGGACGAGGTGGTCTTTTTGCATCGCATCCTTCCCGGCGGCACGGACAAGAGCTACGGCATCCACGTCGCCAAGCTGGCCGGCATTCCAAAGTCCATCCTCGGGCGCTCCCGCGAGATCCTCGAAGATCTCGAATCGACCTTCGCCAGAGAGGCCACCGGCGAGCACTTAGCCAGGCACAAAACCAAAGAGCCCGACCGCGACGCCCTCTTCGTGCAGAAGCACAAGTCCGTCCTCGACAAGCTCGCCACCACCGACGTCAACAACCTCACCCCCCTCGAAGCCATCAACCTCCTGGGCCAGATCAAGGCCGAAATCGCCGGCGAATCTGGAGACGAGTGACTGGTAGAGATGGCTTGGGCACGGGGCTACCCTAATCGTGCACGATTTCTTCGAGTCGGGTCACAAGGCTGGGAAGATCTTCTGTAACAGTCTGCCTGACCACGTCGAGGTTGATGTCGAAGTATGCGTGAATGAGCCGGTTTCGCATTCCCGTTATTTTCTTCCATGGCACCTTGGGGTGCTTCATGCGGAAGTCTGGTGAGACTCCTGTGGCGGCCTCACCGATGATCTCAGGCAGGTGAACCAGCGACAGACACAGCTTGCGGTCCGCATCCAGGTCCGTTCGCTGTTGCCCGCTGGCCATATCCATGGCCTCACGAGTTGCATCGAGCGTGTGTCGAAGCCGGGTTTGGTCATCCACGTGCATATTGCACCACGGCCTGGGCGACCACATCATCGCGGAAGTATCGACTCAGGTCTTGCGGTGTTCGCAAATCCACTTCGCGCCCGCCGAAAAGCGCCGACAGTTCTTCCTGCATATCAGACAATCGGAAGAATCCGGGCACGTGATCCGGCTCGAAGTCCACCAATACGTCGACATCGCTGTCGGACCGAAAGTCGTCTCGCAGTGCCGGGCCGAAAATCGCCAGACGGACGATGTGATGCCGACGGCAGAACCCGGCGATTTCGTCTTTGTCTATCGTGATCTTCACGTTCATGGGCACACCTGTATAGATTGTTCTACACCCGGCAGCGGGCCTGGTCAACCTGATCCCTGCATATCAGCGGTAGAATAGTCACCTTGTTTGCCTGAGCTGTTCGTGTCATGCGGTCCCCCGGGTATCCGTAGGAATTCCAACGGGGTGATATTGGAGTTCGGGCATGGTCTTAGCTTCCTGGTCCATGCGGCCAAGCCCGCTCGTTGCAGGCGTCACGATGCAGGGCTGTTCCTCTGGCCGCCTATTTGAATCGATTGTCGGCTTGCCGGTTCCGCACCGTCTTTCTGGCGTGTTCGAGCCATCCGGTCCGCACGTGCCGGGGAGCGTCAAACTCCGGCACATAGGGCTTGATGTCGAGCAGCGGCGTGCCGTCGAGCATATCCACGTTCCGGACGGCCAGGACGCCGTCTTGGATCTTGTCCAGTTGGACGACGGAGAGCCCGATGGGGTTCGGACGCTTGGGCGCACGGGTCGAGAACAGCCCCCGCGCCTGCGAATCCATAAAAGGCACGACCTGCAAATCGAAGCCCCGGCTACGGTGGAAATGATACAGCAGAATGATATGCGAGAAGCCGTCGAGATCCTCCAGGCCCGCCCGGTATTGCTCGAACACTTCGATTCGGCCGCGTACCCCGGCGGCGCCGGCCGGTTGAATCGGCATCCCCGTCGGCTCGGTGAACGGCGTGTGAATGATTCCGATTGGTCTGAACTCTATCATCTTTCACCTGCGCGATTCCACGGATCAAGTTCCGCTACGCCAACTCTGGACAATCGCGCCGTGACAGCCATCACGGCACGCGGCCGGACGCGTTGTCCTCGAAGACCGTTCTACAACCGCCGGCCGGTTCGGTCAACACGCTCCCTGCCGGCAGGGCAGGGTCCCCACACGCGTACTGGTCTTTGTCTCACGGAGTTGCTCTGACTGCTTCCACGATGGAGAGGATGCTATCGACGACCAGATCCACCGCCTCGGCGTGCAGCCGGTGCGTTCCGACATCGACCATCCGCTCGCCCGGCTCCGGTCCCTTCGTCGAGCACGACCCCGGCAACAAAGCCATCCCCACAAGGATCGTCCTTCTTCGTTGCCGAGCGCAACGCTTTACAGGCGCCGGGAAAGTCGCCGCTGCGATGCAACTCCATCGCTCTGCTGAGGGCAAGGGCCCGTCGCCGCCTGGGCTTGAATTGCCCGGCCAATACCAAAAATATTGAAACTTCGCCTTGACGCCGAAACTCACAGGATGTCCGGTATTGATAAAACACAATCATACATTGTAAATACTCAAGTTGACTGATTTTTGTATTGGTTTTCATGCGGCCACCAGGA
>CAYPZL010000079.1:0-23620 GCA_964415045.1 uncultured Pirellulales bacterium
TTGTCCTCAACCATACCAGAGAACGCGACCGGAGGCAGCCTTTCATGGGATTACCCATCGGGGATTGATTATCGATGATTGATGATTGATAATCTCTTCGTCCTCGGGAGGCATGAAGTGGGATTTGTGAAGCGTGAAGGGAGATAGATGCATTCCTCTGCGTCCTCGGCGTACTTTGGGGTTAGGAATCCGACGCAACAAACCATAGATGTCGAAAAGTGCGAAAAAGGGCTGGTGTTCGGCGCTTGTTATCAGTCTAATGGTTGTGATGAAACTAGACGAACTTTCAGCTCTGGAAAATGAATGGCTTGCAAAGCAGGCCTCGGTGCATGGGTCTCACGGTGATCGGGATGCTGGGTACGAGCGGATTGGCGCGTACGAAGCGTGGCGAGAGATCTTTCGTGAATACGTGATGTTAAGCAGAGACGGCGATCTTGAGGCGTTGAAGCGTGCACTCTTCCTCTACTGGTACGAGTACTCCGAGCCCCATTGGCTCAGCGGCATTCTCAAACTTGATTACGCACTCAGCGAAGAGTTGCTGCGCAGGGTCAACGAATTGGCGAGCAAGGGACGGCTTGATGAGGAACTCAGGTGGATGCTTCCCTGGTACTACTCGATTTGCGATTACTATCTTGATGGCCGCGAAGGAATAGATGCATTGAAGCAGGCCAGCATGCAAGAGACCAATATGAGGGATCCGCAGTGGTGGAGACTACAATGCGGGCGATCATCATTCGAGAATCGCGGCCAAATGGGTGAGTATTGGGGGAGCGCCTGCTCGTCACTGAATCAACCGTGGGCAGACCACGACAATAACGGAAGGCCGGTGATGCAAGTGCCGGCATCACAGGGTTTCCTGACCGGCTTCATCAGAGGAATATACTCAATGCTCGGCTTGCCATGGCGGGGACGGATCAAGAGGTAGGAGATTGGGGGGATTGGGGGTCAACTCTTGACTCTTGACGAAGTGGCGACGGGACGTGTGGAGCCGACGTGTTTGGTTAGGCAGGGTTCGGAGTTTGTTGTGTTGTTGGGAGGCATGGCCGGTGGGTGGGGTCGATGCGGATGAGTAGGTCGGTGTCTCGGCCAAACTGTGCTGCGGCGTAGAATACGCGGGTCTGGCCGCCGCACGTTGTTTCTGGTGCGATGCTGAGTTCTCTCTCTCGGCCCGGATGCTTCACTTCGTTTGGCGTGACGAGCCCGTAATGAGTTGGCACAGAGCACGAGGGTGTCGTGGTCGACGCGGGGTGGCGGTTCGGGCGTTCTGCAGTTCAGTGGTCACTGTCCCAGATGGCTTTGATGGTCTCTTCCTGGTTGAAGCCGGTGGGTACGGCGTTGCTTTTGGTGTTGGCCCAGTACCAGTGAATTTCGCCGACGGGCGCGGCCAGGGTGCGGCTGCCGGGCATCTGGAGGTAGCCGTTCGGGTCGTGCGTGCGAATCCAGTGCCAGGCGTAGCAGAGCCACTGGTTGCGGTACGCTTCGCTCTGGTGGGCGAACCAGCAGATTTCGTCGTAGCCCCAGATCCAGTGGGCGCCGATGTTCTTTCCCTCTCGTCCGCTTCGGCCGAAATTGTCCAACTCGGCGATGAAGGGCAGGCTCTCACACGCCCATCCGCTGGGAGTGACGCCTCCTTTGCTGCGTCCGAAAATGCTGTCGAGATAGCCCATCTTCAGGACGCCGTACCCGGGCTTATCCACCACTTCGTCGATTCGCAGCGGGAAGGAGTGGAAATCGAACATGAGCCTTCCGTCGTGGACGATGCCGCCGCTGGGGACGTGGGCGTCGCAGATCAGCATGTGACGCCGGGCGTGCCGGCGGGCGTATCGGCGCACGATCTCCATCATGCGGCGCCAGTGGACGTGTTCGGGATCGCGGTCGTCCATAATCTCGACCTGCCCGAAATGGACGGCCTCGACGCCGATGTCGATGTAGCGCCGGCACAGGTACACGAACCACATCTGCGTTTCGAGCCGGCTCATGTCGGGCACCGACGCGCCCCGGCTCCAGTGGTTGACGCGATGGCCGTCGGGATACAGCATGGATTCGTAGCGAAAGTGGCGCTTCTGCGGTTCCAGGCCGAACTGCTTGAAAACGTCGGCCGGTATTGGAATCTGATTGACCTGTTCTGTGACAATTTCAAAGGCGGCGGCCTGCAGAACGATCTCGGGATCGGCTTCGTGGAGCTTGGCGGCAATGGGCTTGGCGGTGGCGAGCAGGCTCTCGAGGGACGCCTCGCCGCCCCAGCGGTAGATGGCCCGGCCGATGAACTTGGCGCCGGTGTGCGTGAGCATGCGGACGTTGTCGTTGACGTCACCGATGCCGTGCAGCACGGCCGCCATGGTGATGCTGCGGGACAGGTAATTCTCCAGCACATCTCGGGAGATGGTCCCGTCGAAGCGGTAGTCGCGCGTTTCTTCGCGGGCCGCGGCCGCACCGGCCCAGGGACTGGTCAGAATCGCGAGCGTCAGCAGGATCGTTGCGCATGCTTTCATTATTGGCCTCCATTTGAGCCGGCGTCGCGGCGTTTGGTTACGGCGCGTTTCATACGGTCGAGGGCCCGCAAAAGCGTCTCCCGGGGGCAGCCGAAGTTGAGCCGGACGTGGCCGTCTCCGTGGAAGAGTTTGCCGTCGGAGAGTCCGACGCCGGCCTCTTCGAAAAACCGCACGGGCTCGGACAGGCCCAGGCCCGTGACATCGATCCAGGCGAGATAGGTCGCTTCGACGTCGTCCATCGACAGTCCGGGAACCTGCTCGTTGATGAACGTGTGGACGAGGTCCCGGTTGCCGCGCAGGTAATCGATCAGCGCGGTTCGCCACGGTTCGCAGTCACGGTAGGCCGCCAGGGCGGCCGCGTAGCCGAGCGCGTTGGGATGAGGGACGATGTCACGCCTGGCGCGATTGAACCGCGCGCGCAGCTCGGCGTTCTCGATGACGGCAAAGGCGCAGTTGAGCCCCGGGACATTGAACGTCTTGCTGGGCGCCATGAGCGTGATCGTGCGGGCGGAGATGTCCGCGCCGAGCGTTGCGGTGGGGATGTGATCTTTGCCGTCGAGGACGAGATCGCAGTGTATCTCGTCGGAGCAGAGGACGACGCCGCGTTCGAGACAGATGCGGGCGACGCTCTCGAGTTCGGATCGTTCGTATCGCCTTCCGACGGGGTTGTGCGGATTGCACAGGAGCAGGACGCGGGATCGCGCGGAGATGGCGCTTTGGAGTCCTTCGGTGTCGAAGGTGAAACGATTTCGTTTCCGTCGCAGCGGGATGGTCTTGAGCGTCCGTTGCGAGAGTGCGGGGGCGGCCAGAAAAGGCGGGTAGGCCGGTGTGAAGGTGAGCACCTCGTCGCCGGCGTCACCGAACGCGCGGGACGCGATGTTCAGGGCGGGGACCAGCCCGGGCAGCCATACGATCCACGACGGTTCGATGGCCCAGGCGTACCGGGTCCTCAGGCGGGTGACAACGACGTCCACCAGCTCCGCCGGCGGGACCGCGTAGCCGAAGACGCCGTGCTCGATGCGCCGGTGCAGCGCCTCCAGTACGGGCGGCGGCGCCTGGAAATCCATGTCCGCCACCCACATCGGGATCACGTCCCGGTCCCGGTATCGGGCCCACTTGAGGCTGTCGGTGTTGCGCCGGTCGAAGACCTTGTCGAAATCGATGTTCGTGTCCATGTCGAAAAACGCTACGTGCCGGACGGCGGAGATTGCCATAATCCACCGCCCGGCACCTGCGGTAAAAGGTCCTTGTACGATTCGGTGACAAACTCGCTACAGCGTCCAGCCCGGGCGATAGGGCCGGCGGATCAGCGCATCGGCTTCGGGACAACCGACGGCCTTGAGGTTCCGGGCGTCCCAGTCGAGCTTCCGGCCCGTGCGCAGCGCCACGTTGCAGAGCAGCGCCGCTTCGGTCAGGGCGCCGGAGTAGTCGAAATTGCACGTGGTGGGTCCGCCGGTCTTGCAGGCCTCGGTCCACTCGCGATGGTGGCCGATGGAATCCGGGATGAACGGTTCGGGCCGCTGGAAGTCGGCGAACTTCTCTTCGGGCAGCAGCATGTGCCGGCCGTAATCGGCGATCAGCATCCCCTTGGTGCCGATGAAGAGCACGGCGTTGCCCCACTGTGGGATGTTCTGCTCTTTCACCAGTTCCGGGTAGCCTCCGCCGTTGTACCAAGTCAGCGTCAGGGCCGGCAGGTCGCCGCGGGCGGCGTATTCCTGTCGGGCGATGGTCCACTTGGCGGTGCTCTCGGGGTGGACCGGGCCTTTGGCCTCCACGGTCAGCGGGTGCCTCAGTTTCAGGGCCCAGAAGACCAGGTCGCAGTAGTGACAGAAGAAGTCGCCCAACTGGCCGTTGGCGAAGTTCCACCAGTAGCGCCAGCCGAACGGGGCGTACGCGGAATGGTAGGGGCGATAGGGAGCGGGCCCGAGCCACAGGTCCCAATCGAGCCCGTCCGGGACGGGCGGCCGGTCGGTCGGCGCGTCGGGCTGGGACATGTCCGTCGGCGTGGGTTGTCCCTTGAAGTTGGCGCCCAGCCAGACGTGCACGTCGCGCACGGGGCCGATGGCGTTGGTCTGTATGAGCTCGACGACGCGGCGGTAGTTGCCGCCGGCGTGAATCTGCGTGCCCATCTGTGTCACGAGGTTGTTCTCGCGGGCGACCTCGGCCATGCGGCGGGCCTCGTATACGCTGTGCGTCAGCGGCTTCTCGCAGTAGCAATGCTTGCCGAGCTTCATGGCCATCATGCCGGCCACGGCGTGCGTGTGGTCGGGCGTGCCGATGACCACGGCGTCGATCTTGCGGTGCATCTCATCGAGCATCTTGCGGAAATCCTTGTACCGTTTGGCGTTGGGATGCTGCTCGAAGGTCTGCGCCGCGCGACCGCTGTCCACGTCGCAAAGGGCGACGAGGTTTTCGTGGGCCACGCCCCGGATATCGGCGGCGCCGCGACCGCCGATGCCGATTCCGGCAATGTTCAGCTTCTCGTTCGCCGCGAAGCCGCGCACCAGGCGGCTGTTCGACAGGATGACCAGGCCCGAGCCGGTCCAGGCCATGTTGCGGAGGAAATTACGACGGGTTACTTGTCGGGACATCGTTTTCTACTCCTTATTCGTAGGACTGAGGACGTCATCGAAACCACTACGATAACAGTTCCCTCCCGCCAAGTCAATTGCAGGCGGCCGGCACGGCCCTTTCGCCTTCCGGCAGAGGGCCGTGCCGTTCCATTTGTTCCAGGGTGCCGCAGAGGTGTTGCTTTGCCCTTCGAAGTCCCCGCTTGACTTCATACTTCACCGTGGCAATCCGGGTCTGCGGTGTTCGAGACTGTGGGATCAGCCCGTTGTGGCGAAAGAGCACGCAACGAAAGTCCCTGAGGGTGTGTATCTCGTCTTTTTTCGTTCATCGCGCTTGACCTTAATTTTCCACTTCGACTTTGGGATTGAGATTATAATAGACTCCGAAGTTGAGCGTCCGGGGCAGGATCTCGTCCACGTACGGATCCATAAACGGGTAGAGCCGTCCTGATACCCGGAACTCTTTTCGGGGGGATTCGGCCCGGAGCTATGGAAGCAGTGGCACCTGAAGGCCGATGCGGTGCCAGCATGCGCTCGGCGCCCCGACCGCGTGCGATGCGGACCGCGCCAAGACCGCGAGCGGCATGGATACCCTCCTCCAGCCATTCCTGGCTGTTGCTTCTCTGCATCTCACCATCACCCGGCATCTTTCGATGCGCGCGTGCGCACATCGGCATCAAAAGACGATAAGATGAATCTGCCGCGCCCCGCATACGCTCCGGACCGATGGGCTCGGCGCCCGGTCGTTCCGGCAGCCGCTGACAATACAGTACGGCGCGATCGCGAAAAGTCAAGAAAAAAATGCGTAACTATTTTTGATGACGTCAAGCAGGTGGCATTGTCGCGACGCTGGATCGACGTCATACGAAAATATCTCCTGCCGTCGGCTTCTTATTTATAGTAATACCGACCTCGAAACGGTAGTTGCAGCCCTCTGGGACGCATGACAGTGCTGCGCGCCGGAGTGTAGTCTTGTCGTTCTGGAATAGCCTTTCGTTGGGGAAAGACATTTGTATGAACAGTGCCTATGATTTCCCGGTGATGCGTGTACTGCGGCGGCAATTGGGATTGACGCTCCAGGAAGTGGCGCGTCGCAGCGGCCTGACGTATCCAACGGTGGAGTCCGTCGAAACGAACAAGACCCTGCCCTCGCGCAAGACGCTGGACGCATTGCCGGGGCGCTGCAGATTTCGACCCGGCCTTCGGAGACGCAGGCCGGGAGCAGAGCGGTTGCACCACGCCAGATGGGATGTGAAATCTTTTTTGCCCGGAGCGGCCAAGTTGGCCTTTTCGGGCCGACTGGGGCGGGTAGGATAAAAACAAGTTTACTTTTTGACGATATTCTTGTTTTATTGGAGGGCCCCAATTGGGCAGAGTGGATGAAAGTGAACCTACGGTGGGGGCATGGTGAAGCCGGAACGGCCTCAAAAGGGGGTAAATATGAATAGCGCTTATGATTTCAGGATTATTCGGGTACTGCGTCGTCGTCTGAATTTGACGCTGCAGGCTCTGGCCCGTCGTTCCGGGTTGACCTATCCGACCGTCGAGTCGGTCGAAACCAATAAGAATCTGCCTTCGCTGCGGACGCTGGACGCTCTGGCCGGAGCGCTGCAGATCTCTACCAGCGACCTGTTAGGCCTTGTCGAGCGGCGTCTGGTCCAGCGACGGTCGGCCAAAATCGAGCAAGCCACACGTTTGAATCGGGCCGACAAGGGGTTGGAGAAGTGCCGGATCGCCCGGTACGACAAGGGCAAGCTGATTCGCGTCACGGCCGAAGAGGGCGACCACGTTCACGTGATGGGCCTGCACGAGAACGTTCACGAGTTCTGCTACGTCCTGAGTGGAGTTGTCGAACTGCGTATCGAGGACAAGGCCTACCGCCTGGGGCCGGACGAGACGATTCTTTTCGACGGCCTCCTCGATCATTCTTATACCCAAATCGAAACCGGAGAATACGTGACGGTCCATATCCCCAAGGATATCCGTGCTATCGAGAAGCTCCTCGAGGCCAAGCCGGAAGAGGAACCCGATCAAGAGCTCTCCCCATTATAAGAAACGGCCTTAGACTGCTGTAAACGCCGTTTTACGGTGTCTCGGATGGCGGCGAGACGATCTGCCCGGACGCGGGCGCGGAAAACCATCGTTGTGTCTTCCGGCAGATCTTCACCAGCATCAGCATGACCGGCACTTCAATCAGTACGCCGACGACCGTCGCCAGGGCGGCCCCCGAGGAGAGGCCGAAGAGCATGGTGGCCGTGGCGATGGCGACCTCGAAGTGGTTCGAGGCCCCGATCATGGCCGAAGGCGCCGCATCGCGGTAGGTGAGCTTCAAAAGCCGGGCCAGACCGTAACCCAGCCAGAAAATCAGATTCGTCTGGACGAACAGCGGGATCGCGATCCACAGGATCGTCAGGGGGTTGCTCAAGATCGTCTCGCCCTTGAAGCTGAACAGCAGAACGAGGGTCGCCAGGAGGGCGATGATGGTGATGGGCGTCAGGGCATGGAGAAACTTCTCTTTGAACCACGCCTCGCCTTTGTGGCTGATGATCCATTTGCGTGAGAAGAAACCGGCCACCAAAGGCAATGCCACATAGATCGCAATTGATAGAAGTAGCGCCTGCCATGGCACCGGCAGCCGACCGACTCCGAGAAGGAATCCACCCAATACGCCGTAAAGCACAAGCATCGTGAGGGAGTTGATGGCAACCATCACCAGTGTCAGGCCATCGTTGCCACGCGCCAGATAGCCCCATACAAGGACCATGGCCGTACAGGGAGCTATGCCCAGCAGGATGCAGCCGGCCAGATAGCTGCGCCACAAGGGAATCTGGAGCATCTTGACGCCTTCGTGCAAGACCACGGTGCCTGCCCCATGTTCGGCACCGACCGGCAGGTCCAGACCAAAGGGCATTTTCACCAGATCCATGGCCTCCGAGCCGATGAACCCCCTGAACAGGAGGCCGAGAAACAGTAGCGCAATGGCGTACATCGTGAACGGCTTGACGCACCAGTTGACGAACAGTGTCAAGAAGACGGGCTTGCCGCTCTTTCCCGCCTTGATCACCGAGGCGAAATCGATCTTGACCATGATCGGGTACATCATGAAGAACAGGCACACCGCGATCGGAATCGACACGACAGGGGCGTTGTTGACGTAGATCGCCATACCGTCCAGGGTTTGCGCCAGACCGGGAGCAACCTTCCCCAACAAGATACCGGCGACAATGCAGAGACCTACCCAGATAGTAAGATATCGCTCGAAGATACTGGTCATCTTCCGCTCGTTGTTGACCTGTTCTATTGTATCCATACTCTCGTCCTCTACTGCACCGTGACTGTCCGGCGGTTACTGGCTTGATTCCCCATAGACCGTAATAAGCTCTTGAATATCACCTGAGCAACACCGACCCGAGGGGTTCTTTGTCTTGCACTCGCCTCCTGTGCAGGCTGTCGTCATTCGTCGGATATCGTCCAGCGTTCGAGCCCCATCGCCGACGGCCTGAACGATTGCCGCTTTCGTGATCCCTTTGCAGTAGCAGATGATCTGGGCGTCGGGCATGCTGACGATTCTCTGCCGCGACGTCTTCTTCGCCTCGATGGTTGCGGAAATCACATAGTCTTCGCTGCCACTGTCCGGAAACCATGTCTTGATAAGAGCCCTGCTCTCGGGCTTGAGTTGGATGACGATATTCTCGAAACCCACATCCTTGAGCATTTGTTCGACGTCAGACACGAGTGCCGCCCCGGCAACACACCCACAGTGTGCCTCCATACTCTGTCTCAATTGCTCGGGGATTGGCTTGACGGCAACGACGTCAGAGATCGCCAGGCGTCCGCCCTCGCGCAATACGCGAAAGGCGTCGCGGAAAACCTGCTTCTTGTCGGGGGACAGATTGATTACGCAGTTTGAGATGATGACATCGACCGTATTGTCTGCCACAGGAAGGTGTTCGATTTCTCCCAGACGAAACTCCACGTTCGGGTATCCACTCTTCTCCGCATTAGCCCGGGCTTTGCTGACCATCTCGGGGGTCATATCTACGCCGATGACGCGACCGCTTTCACCTACCCGGGGAGCGGCGAGAAAGCAGTCAAAGCCGCCGCCACTGCCCAGATCCAAAACGGTCTCACCCGGCTTGAGGTTGGCAATCGCCTGCGGGTTGCCGCATCCCAGCCCCATGTTCGCCCCCTCGGGCACAGCCTTCATTTCCTCCGTGGAGTAGCCCAACGCGGCAATCGCCTCCGGTGTGCCGGGCGCGGCGGCACTGCAACACGAACCGGAACAACACCCGCTGCCTTGCGATTGTGCAATATCGCCATACCACTTCCGCACATACTGCCGAACCGAATCGTTCTTTGAGTCACGCATACTCAATCCTCCGGACAGTTCCCTGGCCTGGGCGGTTGTTGGCCCATCAGTTCAGTGAGCAGCTTGTCCATTTCGCCAGCCGCGCCCTTGCGAACCATCTGGCCTACCGCGACGGCCTCATCAATGGCCTCAGCGTTAACGCCCATCTTACGTGCCTTGCCGACGTGATGCTTTACGCACGGGTGGCAATTGGCCGCCACCGAACACCCGATGGCGATCAGTTCTTTGGTTTCATCATCAAGCATGACGAAATCTCCTCTTGGCTACTCGGTCAATGCGCCAGGCAGACTCTTCACGAACGCCTGGATCTCGTCGCGGACCCGGCGGTAGGCGTTCAGGGCTTCTTCTTCGGTTTGGGCCTGTTTGGCCAGGCGGGGCGGGTCGTCGAAGCCGACGTGGACGATTTTCGTCTTGCCCGGGAACAGGGGGCACGACTCGTGGGCATGGTCGCAAACGGTGACCACGTACTCGAACGGAACATCCTTGACTTCGTCGAGATGCTTGGAGCGATGGCCGGAAATATCTACACCCGCTTCCGCCATGACTCTGACGGCGTTGGGATTGAGCCCGTGCGTTTCAATGCCGGCGGAATACGCTTCGATAACATCGCCTTTGAGGTGCCGAGCCCATCCCTCGGCCATCTGGCTGCGACAGGAGTTACCCGTACAGAGGAAGAGAATCTTCAGCTTCGATTTTGCTTCTTGCATAATTCTTCCCGGTCAACAGACAAAATCTTCTGTAGTTTCTCCCGGTCCCGGCGTATCTCCGGTGTCTCCGCGAGATGGCGCCGGGTCCACGTCAGGGCGTCCCGGGCCGGTTTCGCCGCCTTTCGACCCGCGAGCCGATAGTACATCCAGCGCCCCTCCTTTCGCCCCTCCACCAGGCCGGCCTGACGCAGGATGTACATGTGCTTGGAGACCGTCGAAGGAGCCAGCTCGAGCAGTTCGACGATCTGACAGACACACAGCTCTCCGCCCGTCAGCGACATCAGAATCCGCAACCGGCTGCCGTCGGCCAGCGCCTTGCTTATGTCCAGAACATCACGCATATTCATCCTTTATATTTCGCCATATGTCGAAATATAGGACGCCTTATACTACGCGTCAAGTGCGAACTTCGTTCGATTCCCCGTTCTTTGTTCGCGTTCGACGGGCGTGGCCGTTGTCGGCTCCCTACGGCGCGATATAGATCAGGTACAGGCCGCCTGCGATGACGAGGGTGCCGCAGATTCTCTTGAGGATAACGGTTCCCTTCGACGTCTCATTCCAGTTGAGATAGCGCTGTACCCATCCGGTAGAAGTCCCGGCGATGACGATGACCGCGCAGTGGCCTATCCCGTAGGCGACGAGCAGGGCGATGCCGTAGAGCAGGCTGTTGGATGCGACTTTGAATGTGACGCCCAACATCGGCGCCATGTAGGCGAAGGTGCAGGGGCCGATGGCGATGCCGAAGACCAGCCCCAGGATGAAAGCGGCCAGGAGGCCCTTGCGTTTGACGCCGACCTTGCCGGGGCCGGACCAGGGCATGGGGATCACGTCGAGAAGGTGCAGGCCGACGAGAAAGAAGATCGCGGCCACGAAGTAGTTGCCGTAGGGGCCGACGTCGCCCAGCATGCGTCCGGCCGCGGCCGTGATGGCTCCGACGGCCGCGATGGTGACGAGGATGCCGACGGCAAAGAGCGTTGAGATCGCAAAGGCCCTCCGCGTGGACATCCGGCCCTGCTTGTCGATGAAGCCCACGATCAGCGGAATGCTGGACAGATGACAGGGACTCAGCAGAATGCTCAGAATGCCCCAGAGAAACGAGGCCGACAGCGCTATCGCAGGCGTGGCCTCCACGGCTTTGGTCAGCGTTATGAACAACTTCTCCATTTATCCGGCGACTCCCATCTCTGCCAGTTTCCTCTCGATTTCCTCCTGCGGGAAGAAGCCGACGTGGCGAAAGACTTCCTTGCCGTCCTTGTCGAAAAAGACCTGGACGGGAATCGTTTGAATGCCGTACTTGGCGCCGAGGATCTGCCGTTCGCGAACGTGAACGAAGAGGACGTTGAGTTTGCCCTCATACTTGACTTTGAGGTTTTCCAGGATGGGTGTCATCATGTCGCAGGGGCCGCACCCTGTTGCGCCGAAGTCTACCAGGGAAGGCTTGCCGCTATCGCGAGCCTTGTCGACGGGATTATCGCGGGCAAGGACAGCCTGTTTGGCCAGGCTGAGGAGAATCTCGGACGCTGCCCGTTGTTCCAGGACAAGATAGGCGTTCTTGCGGAGGTCTTCCTGGAGTTGCGGCGGTTGGGCTGCAACGATCTTGTCGATCTGTTCCGCTTTCACTTGCATGTCACCGGCCTGCAAGAGCACGTCCTCGGGCAGCTCCGTGACCTTGGCGAACGTCAAGGCTCCTATCGCCAGGCGCGGATGAACCTCTGTTACGGTTTTAGGCGGTTGAGCAGCATGTGCAGCGACCGATCCAAGAAAGCAGGCCATGGCCAGCATTAGTGGTATCACTTTAGTTTTCACATCGTGTCCTTTCGGTCCAGAAGCGTGCCGCTCAACAGCGAAGGCCATCGGACTCACTTGGGTGAACACTCACCGATCTTGCAGGCCTTCTGGATCTGGGCGGGTGTGAGTTTCATCTTGTCAGCCAGCGCCTGGCTGATGCTGATCAGCTTTCCGGTTTCGTACGGATTCTCCTCAACCCACTTCTTGAGATTGTCCGCATTGGTGAAGAAGCCCTGATGGAAGCAGCCGGCTGAACCCCAGGTTCCGTCCGGCTTCTGTCGCTGGCCAAACCAGGCCACGGCGGTGGCCGGCTCCAACGACGCCACCTTGCCGTCGAAGGTCTTGACGACGATGGGCTGTTTTGTCAGGCGGTCTTTCTCATGCACCTCGATGTCTTTGCCGGTTCGAGCGGCCACGCCCAACGCACAATGAGAGCAGCAGCCCCACGTGCGCACCCCGCCTTCGACAATGACCTCGGCGGCATCCTGCGGATAGCACGCGCGCTCGCAGAAACCACAACGATGCGACATCTCCCTCTGTTGCAGTGCGGTCAGAGCGAGAATACTCCCGCCAGAGGTCCCTCGCTCCACCACGGCGGCCTCTCGTTTGGCAAAGGCCTTGACCCAAGGTCTGCCGCTGGTCTCATCCTCGCCCGAGAGAAACGTTGCTGCGACAGCCGGAACGGGCTCGCCTGTCGCCCAATCGGTCACGGTGACGCGGTTCTCGAACCCGGTCTTGTCCTCAGTCAGACACGAGTACATGATGAAGTAGCAATGGGGACTACACAGCCTGACCGGCCCCTTGTCCGTTTGAACGGTCACCAGTGTCTTCGGCGCGATATCGCCGTCGCACATGTAGCAGACCTTCTCCTTGGGGCGGTTGTCGACTTGGGCCGGTGTAAAACGCTCAAACGCCGGCGCTTGCGCGGTAGCTTCGGACAGATCGACTCCGAGTTCCTTCCACTTGGCCAGGATATCCTCCTTGGAGAAGAATCCTTCGTGCCGGAAAAGCTCCTGCCCCGAGGCGTCGTAGAAGATCTGCAAGGGAATCACGCGAACGTCGTACTCGGAGACCAGCTCGGCATACTCGTTGACGTTGAGAAAATGCACGTCCAGCTTGCCCGCGAATTCCTTCTTGAGTCCTTCGAGGATCGGCGCCATCATTTTGCAAGGGATGCACGTCTCGGCCCCCAGATCGATCAATGTGGGCAGCCCTTTTCCCGTGAGATTCTCGGGCTTGTATTCGGCCGGCAACTGCCCGGCGGCGGGGGCATTCTCGCCTGATGGCGCGTTGGGCCCGGGCTTGTTCCGCTTCGCGGCAATCACCGCGATGACGGCTACGATGAGAACCGCGACGATGGCGACTTTTACAGATTTATTCATGGGACCTTGACCTCCTTTTTTGAAGAGCGACCATATGCCATAGATCAGGAACCATGTTCCTGCGATCAGCGCCAGCAGCAGCAGGGGATCGCTTCTGCCCGTACTGCATGGACAATCGATCTGGAGCAGAAGTACCTCATGCATGGCAGGTTCCCCGTACCGGCGGCGCGGCTCAGCCCAGCAGCGGCGCTATCGCCTCGGCGGCGGTTTCGACGTTTTCGTTCGTGGGCGGTGTCTGTCCCTTTTCCATGCCCAGGTCGGTGACGCGAATGTGCTGGAACTTCGTGAAGCCCGCCTGCTCCAGGCTCTTGCGGGCGCAATCGAGAGAGCAGCCGTCGATGGCCAGGATGCGAGAGGCGGCCCGCGTCTTGTCCAGAATGCCGCCCACCCGTCCGCCGATGCCGGCCAGGCAGAACATCGTGCCGACCCCCGTCCCGCGTGAGCTTGCGTGCCACCCGGTCGCTGACTTCACCTACGTCGGCGGCTCCGGAACAAGCGAAGATCAGCCCGGTTCCGCCGGTGCATTCGTGCGGATTGGCATTGCCCATTTTGTGCTCCTCATCTCATACAGGCATTGATTGTCATGAATGCTGCTGCAGCCAGCGTGGTCAATGCAAAGATGTGCTTGAGTGCCTTTGGTTTGGTTTTGATCGTTAACTTCCCGCCAATGAGACTTCCAACAGCAGCGACACAGGCGAGAGGAATTGCCCAGCGATAGTCGAAATGTCCGGCAGCGGTGTGGCCAAGCAGGCCCATCAATGCCGTTGCCGCCACCATTGCCGACGAGGTTCCGACGGCCACATGCATGGGTACACCGCATAGCAGCACCATCAGCGGAATCTTGAACGACCCGCCGGAAATTCCCACAGCACCCGCTGCGAGCCCCGTGGCTGCTGTGATGGGAATCGCGAGCCACAGATTCACGACATATTCTTCGTTGCCAAACTTGCGATGCCAGAACCCGATGTGGTTGTGGCGGCGAATCGGTCGTTCCTGCACCTTCAGCAACATCAAGACTCCGGCCAGGACCAGCAACGCGGCCAAAAGGAACTTCAACGTTGCTCCGCTCGCCAGGCCGGAGAAGTAGCCTCCAACAAAGGCCATAAGGTCGGTAGGAGGGTCAATGACCAAAGCGAGTTTCCAGTCCACGATTTTGTGCTTATGGAATACCAGCACCGCCGCTGCAGCGGCAGCCACCAGGATAAACTGACCGCTGGTGGCCGCTTCGTGTATCGGCTGCCCCGTTGCGATGAGCAGTGGCACATAAAAATTCCCGCCGCCTCGCCCCGTCATTGCCATGACGCAGGCCAAGGCGAGGACCGCAACGGCTACCGCAGCGTATCTCATCATGATTTCGATTCTCCCGGATTGGTTCCGGTCATCTGGTAGTTTCGCCGTGCCAGTAGTTGTTTCCTGACGTTGCCGGTTTTCAATTGGCTGAGCAGTTGGGCAGTTCCTCCTGCCAGTATGCGCACATTTCTGAAACCTTGGCTTTGCAGGTACACATACGCGATCGCCGAACGGACATCGCTGACGCAGAGAATTGCGACCATTCCTCGGCTGGGTATTTCTTCCGTTCTGTCGGGCAAGTCGCTTAACGGTATGTGCAGCGACCGCAATGCCAATCCTTCCAGCGGGAAGCGGACTGCGCGCACTTCCTCCTCCGTTCGCACGTCCAGCAAGGTGGCGTTAGGATCGCCGAGGAGGGCCTCAGGGGTAGTTTTGTGTGCTCCCTGGCCGAGGAATTCAAATGTTAGACCGCGCAGGATGTCATCAATTCTTCGCGCGGGACTTTTACCGTACTGGGGGACCGTATTTGTTCTCACGGATCCTTGGGCACGATTTATGTCGGTGTTCTCAAGCATGTTGGGTTACTTTGAAAGGAATGCCTTTATCTCGTCAGGGGTCGCGACCTTGCCGACGACTTTGACCTGGCCGTCAATCGCCAGAGCCGGCGTCATCATCACGCCGAACTTCATGATCTCGTTGATGTCCGTGACTTTCTCGATGTCGCATTCGGCGCCCAGGTCCTTTACCGCCGCCTCGGCGTTTTCGGCCAGCTTCTTGCATTTGGGGCATCCGGTTCCAAGAATCTGCAGCTTCATATCTCTATCCTCAAAAGAAGGTTCCAAAGATCATTCCCGAAATCGTTGCCATGACGATGACGAGCAGCACGAAGACGGCGGTCTTTCGCGTTCCCATGACCGAGCGGATCACCAGCATGTTGGGCAGCGACAGGGCCGGACCTGCCAGCAACAGCGCCAGCGCCGGGCCTTTGCCCATCCCGGCGCCGATAAGGCCTTGCAGGATCGGCACTTCCGTCAGGGTGGCGAAGTACATGAACGCTCCGGCGATGGCGGCAAAGAGATTGGCCCAGATGGAGTTGCCACCGACGGCCGCGTTGACCCACCGGGTGGGAATGACGCCCTCGTGCCCGGGGCCCGGCCGGCCGAGAAGAAAGCCGGCGGCCACCACCCCCAGCAGCAGCAGGGGCAGGATCTGTTTGGCAAAGCCCCAGGTCGCGCCCACCCATTCACGCAACTCGGGGCGGCTGAACCACGCGCTGACCATGATCGCGAAAGCCGCCAGCAGCGCCCCGACGATGATCCATCGCGAGCGGTGGATCAGTTCGTACAGGTTGTTTTTCTCGATTTCCTGGACGTCCTGCATGAGGTTGGCCGGGACCTTGTGGGTCTTGCCAGCGGTGTCCACGATCGTGACCGTTTCTTCCGTCTGGCTGACCAGCTTTCCCTCGATCTTATAGGCGGTCAGGCCGCCGGGGCAGCAGAGAAAGACCGCGCGCACGTCGCCGCTGCGAGCCCAGTTGGCAAACACCAGAATGCCGACCATCGAGGCGAAGTAAAGGGCGTTTTTCCACAGGGGTCGGCTGACCTCCGGTTCCGGCATGGCCATCTGGCCGTTGGCCTTCTCCGTTTCTTCCTTTCGATAGATCAGGTGCATCAACAGTCCGATGACGATGCTGAAGACCACCGCACCGACCGCTCGCGCGATGCCGATCTCCAACCCGAGCACGCGGGCGGTCAGGATGATCGCCAAGACGTTGATGGCCGGGCCGGAGTAGAGAAACGCCGTGGCCGGGCCCAAGCCGGCGCCCATCTTGTAGATGCCGGCGAACAGCGGAAGCACCGTGCACGAGCAGACCGCCAGGATCGAGCCCGAAACCGACGCTACGCCGTAGGCCAGAACCTTGTTGGCCCTGGCGCCGAGGTACTTCATCACGGAAGCCTGGCTCACGAAGACCGAAATGGCTCCGGCGATGAAAAACGCCGGCACCAGGCACAGCAGCACGTGCTCGCGGGCATACCATTTGATTAAGTGCAGCGATTCCATGATCGCGTTGTCGAAACGGGCCAGCCCCACGGGCAGATAGAAACAACCCAGAAAGAGAACGACGATTGTGATGAGCTTGGCCCACTCGTTCTTGAAATTCATACAGAATCCCCCATCACAACGAGGCCAGCAATTGCTCGTGTTCTCTGGCCTGTTGTTTCAGTACACGTGTGACGCAGGTGAAAAAGTCGATGATACAGGGCGTTTTGAGGCTGTAGAACACCTTGAGTCCCTCTTTGCGATAGCTCAGCACGCCCGCGTTGACCATGACGGACAGGTGTCGCGAGACGTTGGACCGCTCCGAGTCCACGTATGCGGCGATGTCGCACACGCATTGCTCGCCGTCTTTGAGGTACTCGATTACGGCGATGCGCAGCGGGTGCGCGATGGCCTTGGCGATTTCCGCCTGCTTTTCGAACAGAATGCGTTTGTTTTCGTCCATACCGAAGAGCCTTCGTTGTCTGGGTATATCTTCGCGGCGTAGCGACCGGGGCGCCAACGGGTTGCCATTGTACCCGCTTCGCCACGTTCGTGTCAGGGCTTTGCCGGGCGGAGCTTCAAGGCGGCTTCCGCAACGCGAATGCCCAGCTTTTTGGCCGTGTCGATGCCGAATTCGTCCTTCGTGATGTCGTCATCGTAGGCGTTCCAGAGCGTCGCACCCTGGTGGGCCCTGGGTTTGCCTCCCACGAGCATCATCTCATGGCACAGCAGGGCGGTCTGAACCTGATCGATCACCAGCTCCTGGCCTCCGTTTCGGTAGGCGCCCACGGCCAGGACGCCCACCGGCTTGTCCGCCAGCAACAACGTGGGCTTGCGCAGCACCGCGCAGCGTTCGAGAAAGGCCTTGCACAAGGCGCTCATGCTGCGAAAATACACGGGCGAGCCCACAATCCATCCTCCCACCGCCTCGTCGCGAAGCTTGGGAACGAGCAGGTCGAAATCATCTTCGATCGGCGCCGCTTCGCCCGGTTTGGAGCCGCCGGCCCAGCCCGAGATTTCCAGCCCGCCCAGATCGAGCAGCTCCACGGCGATGCGAGGATCCACCGCCTTGGCCGCCTCCAAAGCCGTCTTGACGGCGGTCGCGGTCGTCTTGCCCTCTCGCGGGCTGCAGGCGATCCCCAGTATCTTCACCGGCTTGGAGGTGCTCGTCTGCCCACCGAAGGCGGTTGAACCCGCCAGGGCCATCGCACCGGCCATCCCCAATGTTGCCCGTCGCGTCATCCGATCTGTCATCATGGTCGCCCCATCCTTTCTTAACGTTGCTAACACCCACAAGTACGTTACTGCCAAATCGGCAATCTATGTTGGTATGTGACAATATACTCATATAGTTACAATGTGTTCGATCGAGGGCAAGGAAAATCTGGGGAGAATCGTTTTTGCATCTGGCAGTCGCACCACGGTGAATCGCCGGGATCTGTGTGCTCGCGCGGAAATTCACGGAATATCTCGTTGCTGTTTTCGTGCAATCGTGCTAACACATACCGCCTATTGCTTATGCCGACACAATCTCGAAAACATCGCGTTTTTATCAGTGTGAATGAGCCGAGCGCGGATGCGCATTGTGCCGGGTTGGTTTCCGCGCTGAGGCGGAGCGGTGTTGATTTCGAGTGCGCCGGCATCGGGGGGCCGAAGATGGCGGCGGCGGGCTGCGAGCTGATCGAGAGCACGGTCGGCCGGGCGGTGATGACGTACAAGGCCGTCGCGCACGTGGCGCATTACTACAAGCTGGTCAAACGCGTGCAGCGCTACCTCCGCGAGAATCCGGTTGATCTGGTCATTGTCTGTGATTCTCCGTCCTTCAATTTCCACATCGCCAAGGCGGCCAAGAAGGCCGGAACCAGGACGCTGTTCTATGTCGCGCCGCAGCTCTGGGCCTGGGGCGGCTGGCGCATCGGGAAGCTGCGTCGGCGCTGCGACAAGCTTTGCTGTATTCTGCCTTTCGAGGAAGAATGGTTCGCGCGGCGGGGCGTGGATACGACGTTCGTCGGCAATCCGCTTCTGGACAAGGTGTCCGATGACCTGACCAGCTTTCGCAAGGACTACTCGAATTTCGAGCCGGCCAGTGCGAAGATCGCTCTGATGCCGGGGTCTCGGCTGGCGGAGATCGAATCGTTGTGGCAACCGATGCAGGAAATCGCGGTGCAATTGAGACGCAAATACCGCGGGGCCGAGTTTATCACTGTCGCCCAGAGCGCCGAGCGACGGGAGATGCTCCAACGGAGCCAGATCCCCGGTTTTGCCTGCGAATACTCCGTGGATTCCGTGCGCGAGACGGCCGATATGGTCGATTTTTCCATCGTCACCAGCGGCAGCGCGACTCTGGAGGTGGCTTCGGCGGGCTGCCCGATGGTGGTGATGTATCAAAGCAGTCCCATCTTGTGGCACTTGGTCGGAAGGTGGCTGGTGCATGCCAGGTTCTTTACGCTGGTCAACCTCCTGGCCGACCGGGAACTGGTGCCCGAATTCATGCCATACTTCACATCGATCGCTCCAATCGTCCGTAAGATCGACGCCTATCTGGCGAACCCTGATGAACTGGGCCGGACGAGCAGCGACATGATCGATGTCATAGAGCCTCTGATCGAAAAGAAAGCCGGCGAGGAAGTGGCCAGAGTCGTGCTGGACATGGTCGAGTGAGCGCTTTGTTGTCTCCACGGAACTGTCAGGCAAGACCGGAGAAGGTGTTGTGAGTGAATCCTCCACAAACGGCAAGATCGACATGACCGCAACGGCCGCGACTCTGGGCGCGCTGTGCGGCTGGTCGTTGGGGCCGATTTTCATCGCTTACCTCACCGGATACGTGGACTCGTGGACGCAGAACGCGCTTCGCTATACGGTGGCCTGCCTCTTCTGGTTGCCGGTGTTGTTGTATTTCCGGCGGACGGGGAAACTCGAGCCTCGCACGTGGCGCCGGGCGATTCTGCCGGCCCTGGCGAATATCGCGATGCAGAGCATCTGGGCCCGCGCCTTCTATTACATCGGCCCGGCCTTTCTGGTCCTGCTGTCCAAGACCTCGATCCTGTGGGTGGCCGGCTTTTCCTTGATCTTCTTCCGCGACGAAAGGCCCCTGGGCAGGAGCGTTCCTTTCTGGATCGGTCTGGCGCTGTCGCTGGCGGGGGTGTTCGGCGTGCTGTACTTCAAGGAGGATTTCTCCGCCGCCGGCACATCTATCGGGATCATCATCGCGTTGGTGACGGGATTCATGTGGGCCGTGTACACCATCTCAGTGAAGGTGTCGCTGCACGACATCGATTCGCGCTGCGGTTTTTCCGTCATCAGTCTCTACACGTCAGTGGGCTTGTGGGCGTGTGCCTGGGCCTTCGGCGCCCCTGCGGAGAGTGCGGGCATGGGCATCCGGCCCTGGGCGGCGGTGATATTCTCTGCCGTGACCGCCATTGCGCTGGCTCATGTCCTTTACTACACCGCCGTCAAGCGTATCGGCGCGACCATTCCGCTGTTGGTGATCCTGGCCCAGCCTTTCGTGGTTTTCGGCATCTCCAGCGTCGTTTTTCAAGAGCGTCTCAGCGGATTGCAACTCTTGTTCGGCCTGGTCCTGCTGGCCGGCTCGGGTTTGTCGGTCCTGGCCCAGCGATGCCTGCGGATTGCCTCGACGGAAGCTGACGAACCGGCGAAATCTGCTTGACCCGGCTTGCATGCCCCGTTATTATAGGTCTCAGAAGAGCTGTAGGATTCTCTCCGTCAACACGTAGGCACCGGTCATATCGCGACAGCCCGGAGTGCAGGAGATGGATGCGAGCTTGCCACATGGAGTCAAAGACCGCGTCGAGGCAGGTCTGCACGGAGGTTTTCACGAACGGAGCGGTTGGCTGGAGGAGAGTCTGATCAGCTCGACGAAGGGCCGGCATCACGTCTTATCAAACCGGGGAATGCACCAGATAGCACGCTGATTCACTGAGAACCGGTTGCGCCGGTCACGGTAGGGAAATGACGTCGCAGGGCACTGCAGCGCCCATGTGGGCGGGAGGTGTGCCGGTGCATGGCAACGGTAGGGGTCGATCATCTCAGTTGTTTCGCTTTGTCTAAGGAGGATTACCATGTGTAGAGAAAAAACGGTTCTCATCCTGTGTGTTCTTGTCCTGGGTACAGTCGGCAGCGGCGCCGAGGTTTTCTGGAGCGATGGCGCCGCCAACCACAATCACCTCTGGACCGATCCGGACAACTGGGAGGGAGGAATCGTCCCCGGGCCCGGCGACGAGGTCCAGATCCTCTCACCGCAAGCGGACAATGGACACGGTCCAATTATTCAGGCTCCGATGAATATCACGGTGGCGGGCCTCAAAAATGAATTGGAGGGCCGTCCGGGGAAACCTGAACTCACGATGACCGGTGGAAACCTCGAGGTCACGGACTTTGTATGGTGGGGCGACTACGATGATATTGAGGCCTTTTGGTACCACCAGGGCGGCAACGTGACGGTCGCCAACGAGTTCGAGCTCGGCTGGGGGCCCGGGACCGGCGGCGCCGGCACTCTGGACATGACCGGGGGCACGATCACCGCCGGGGAATTGGTGATTCCTACGGGCAGTGGAGCGTATGGGGAGTTCTACCTTCGTGGAGGCACCTTTACCGTCCGCGACGTGGGCGGCCTCGAGATCAACGCCAACGGCCTGATCGAAGTCAGTGGAGGCACGCTCGTGCTGGCCGGCGATGCGACGGGGCAGATCGAAGGCTTTATCGCCGACGGGTCGATCACCGCGTACGGTGGCGCCGGGTACTTCGAGCTCGACTACAACGAGAGGAATCCGGGCAACACCACACTGACGGCGGTCCCCATTACGGGAAAAGCGTATAGACCGACCCCGGCTGATGGGGCCGTGAACGTGACGTTCTGGCTCATGGAGTGGGGCGCCGGTCTGAATGCCGCCTTGCATGATGTGTACCTGGGTACGTCCCCTGATACTCTGGAGTACGCAGGTCGCCAGCCTCTTCCCGTATACTGGCCTGCGGCCGGTCTTGCCGCCGATACCACGTACTACTGGCGAGTCGATGAGGTGGAGGCGGACCTTACCACCGTTCACGCCGGCGATGTTTGGACCTTCACGACGGCGCCCGAGACGGCCTATGACCCCAGTCCGTGGGATGGCGCCAGGCACGTCAATACCGAGACCGAATTGGCCTGGGCTGCGGGGCTCAATGCGACTTCGCATGACGTGTACTTCGGTACCGACAAGGCGGCGGTCGAAACAGGCGCAGAAGGAACGGCCATGGGCAACCAGATTCCCAGGACATTCGATCCCGGCCCGCTGGCGGCGGACACCACCTATTACTGGCGGATTGACGAGCGCGCCGCCGGCGACGTGGTGCATGAGGGCCAGGTCTGGAGTTTCACCACGCTCGGTTCCGGCGGCGGTGTGAAAGCCGTGTACTTCCGGGGCACGGATCTGGCAGGCGATCCCGCACTTAGCCAGGTAGAGGATACGATCGATCATTCGTGGGGCTCGGGGGAAGTGGTTGACGGTCTCAGCGATCAGGTTTCGGCCCGGTGGACCGGGAACCTGGAGGCGCCCTTTACGGAGACCTTTACACTGATTACAACCAGCGACGACGGCATTCGCCTCTGGCTCGACGGGCGGCTGCTCATCGACAACTGGACCAATCACGGCACGCGCGACGATTATACGCGCGTGGACCTTGTGGCCGGTCAGTACTACGGCGTGAAGATGGAATGGTATGAGGATGGCGGAGGCGCCGTGGCGCAGCTTTCCTGGCAGAGCGAGTCGATTCCCAGACAGATCATTCCCACGGGCTGGCTGCAGCTTTCGGTCAGGGCCACGGGGCCGTACCCGCCGAACGTGGGCGTCGATATCCCCCAGAGGCCGTTGCTGCGCTGGAACGCCAGCGAAAGTGCCGCCCGGCACGACGTCTACTTCGCCGATGACGCCGAAGCGGTGGCCAACGCCACGCCCGCGGACGCCGGCATCTATCGCGGCCAGCAGGCCCTCGATGCAACCACGTTCGATCCGGGCCCCCTGGAGTGGAGCAAGACCTACTACTGGCGCATCGATGAGGTCAATACACTCGATGCGGACAGCCCGTGGAAGGGGGCCGTCTGGAGCTTCACCACCGCCGACTTCATTGTGATCGATGACTTTGAGACCTACACCAATGAGGTCGGCCGGCGTGTCTTCGAGGTTTGGGTCGATGGCGTCGGTTTCAGCCAGCCGGCTCCGGGCCACCCGGGCAACGGCACCGGTGCGGCGGTCGGCCACGACATCTGGAGTGTGGAGAGCCCCCACTACAACGGCCTGCTCGTCGAGACCGAGGACGTCCACGGGGGCTACCAGGCCATGCCTCTGTACTACGACAATACGGAGACTCCCTATTATTCCGAGGCCGACCGGACGTGGGCGGTTGCCCAGGACTGGACCGTCAATGGTGTCGATACTCTGGTGCTTTACGTCAGAGGCCTGCCGGGCAACGGGCCCGATCCGCTCTATGTTGCGGTCGAGGATAGTGGTGGGGGCGTCGGGATCGTGCCCCATCCGGACGCTGCGATAGTGACTTCTGAAGAATGGGCGGAGTGGAAGATGCCGCTGAGTGAGCTTGTCGACGCCGGTGTGACAGTGACAGGTGTCAAGAAGATCTCTGTCGGTGTTGGCCAGCGTGACGCGACGACTCCAGGCGGAACCGGCGCGATCTACGTCGACGATGTTCGAGTCGTGAAACTCGTGTCAACCGAAGAACCCGGCAACTGACCCGGTCGACGATAGACGCGCTGTGCGCGCCACTCCAGGCAAGATGGGCATGTCACTGCGCCGCCGACGGCGGTTGACCGTGACCGCGCCGGCAGTCGGTCGATTGCGATGCGTTTCCACGCAAGTTGATGTTACCGGTACGGGAGCTTTGCTCGTGTCTGGTTGAATGGAAACATCCCGAATTCTCATTCTTAACTGAACTTTTGCAAAATGGAGGTTAGGCGTATATTCTTCAAGGAAAT
>CAYPZL010000080.1:0-23531 GCA_964415045.1 uncultured Pirellulales bacterium
TGTTCGATCTGTCGCACCCAATGGATACCGCCTACGAATTTTTCCTAATCCGTATCATTCCGAGGCCAGATCCTTCGCCTGCGACTCAGGATGACAGAGTCCCATCGCCTCAGAATTTCTCCTGATCGGTATTATGCGTCACGAGTCCCGCTGTCACTCCCGCGCAGGTGGGAATCGACGTCTTCGCCGGGACGGACATCGGCGAGGGAAGATCATCCCATCATCACGACCGCTTCGTTGACCGATCCGCGTTTCTGCGGCGGGATGGCACTCGTCAGGGGTCGGCCGTTTAGCTCGACCGAAGCGACGCCTTTGGAGACGCCGTTCGGGTTGCGGACAGTAATGTTATAGGTCGCGCCTCGCCATTGGCGGATGATCTCGAAGCCGCGCCACGCTTTCGGGATGCAGGGGTCGATCACGAGGCCCGCGAGGGTGGGGCGGATGCCGAGGATGTATTGGGTCGCTGCGAGGTAGAACCATCCGGCTGAGCCGGTCAGCCAGGGATGGCGACCCTGCCCGTGGCGGGTGTGGGCCCTGCCCATGATGAACTGGCAGTACGAGTAGGGCTCGGCCTCGCGGATCTCGATCCTGTCGTTCTGGTTGTACGGCAGCATGGCGCTGTAGAACTTGTGCGCCCGGTCGCCCCGGCCCAGCATGCACTCGGCGATCACCGCCCAGGGGTTGGGATGGGAGAAGATCGCGGCGTTTTCCTTGACGCCTTTGTATACCCGGGTCACGAAGCCGATGTCGTCGTCGGGCTTCGAGTAGGCGGGCCAGAGCACGTGCAGGCCGTACTCGCTGAACAGGTGCTTGTCCACCGCATCCATAGATTGTATCGCGCGCGAACCCGTACTGAGCCCGCTCATGACGGCCCAGCTTTGCGCGTTGAGAAACAACTTGCCCTGGCGGTCGCTCCGCGTGCCGATTTTGCGCCCCCGGGCTGTGAAGCCGCGAACGTACCACCGGCCGTCCCATAGGTGTTTGTCACAAGCAGTTTTCACCCGCGCGGCAACGCGCCGGTACTTCTGCACGTCCGAGCGCCGGCCGAGGAACGCGGCGACTTCGAGGAACGTCTGCAACGCCCAGTAGAAGATGAAGGAAACCATCGCGGACTCGCCGCCGCGCAGGTTGATGCAGTCGTTCCAGTCGGCGCGGAGCCCCGCGCAAATGCCGTGGGGACCGACGTGCTTGGCCGAGAAATCCAGCGCGCGTTTCAGATGCTCGTACACGCTGGCCCGCCCCTTGTCGGCGAACGGCACGGCCGTTTCGAGGAAATCGAGATCACCGGTTTCCTTGACGTACTCGCAGACCGTGGCCACGAGCCAGAGAGCATCGTCCGAGCAGACGTCCCTGAGGGTAGGGATGCGGACCTTGCCCGCCGCATCGTCTCCCATGACGACCGTAGGAATGGTGGCTTTGCAGCCGTCTTCCTGTCGGGGCATCAGCAGGAGAGGGTCGAACAGATGCAGTCCGAATCCGGCGGACGCCTGCCCGTGCAGCAGCTCGAGGAGTCGCTGCCTGACCCGCGCGGGATTGGAGTGGGCCACGCTCATGGCGTCCTGGGCTGTGTCGCGATAGCCCAGCCCGGTGCGGCCCCCGACTTCGACAAAGGACGCGAAACGCGACCACGTCACGCAGGTTTCTGCCTGGTATAAGGTCCAGGTGTTGATCATTGCGTGCATGCCGGCATCGGGCGTACGGCACTGAAGGTTCGCGAGCTTCTCGCGCCAGTGCCGGCGCAAGGCGGCGAACGCCTCGTCCACGTGGCGCGGGTCGGAGTATTTCTTTCGTATCCGCCGGCCCTGCCGGGTCCCGGAGCCCACCCCTAACATGAACACACAGCGAACGCTCTGTCCGGGCTTTACCGTGTACTTCTTGTGCAAGGCGCCGCAGTGGTTGCCTCCCAATTGGCTGCTACCGGAACACCGGCCGCGCTCGACCGCCAGCGGATCGGTCTCCGTGCGGTACGGTCCCAGGAAGCTGTCGCGCAGGCAGTCGTAGCTGTCGGGTGTGAAACTCGCGGTGAAGAAGTGGTGCAGGCCCGGGGCGTAGAAGAAATCGTAGTCGATGATGCCGTCCCGGTAGCTGGACCCGCTGGCATAGAGGCCCATCTGAAAGTCCTGGTTGTCCAGGTTCACCTGATGCAGGGAGAACTCGACGTAGGAAAACACACTGAGACGGCGCACCCGCTTGCTGCTGTTCATGAGGACCACGTCCCACAGTTCCACGTCGTCGCCCAGGGGAATGAACAGCGTCTGCTCGGCGCGGATGCCCTGGTAGTGGCATTGGAATCGCGAATAGGATAGCCCGTGCTGGCAGGTGTATTTCGCTTTCGTGAGATTCTCGCCGACGGGTTGCCAGGAGATCGACCAGTATTGCCCCGTGTCGTCGTCGCGGACGTAGACGTAGTGGCCCGGGCGGTCGAGAGGGACGCCGTTGGGGCGAAACCGCGTGATTCGGCCGCGCTCGGCCGAACGATAGAACGAATAGCCGCCCGCGTTGTGGCTGATGACCGTACACATGTCCTCCAGACCGAGGTAGTTGGTCCACGAGACCGGGACATCCGGCCGGTCGATCACATACTCCCTGTTTTTCTCATCGAAATAACCGTATCGCATAGAGCGGTCTTCCTCACTTCGCAGGTTCCCCGTCACGAATCCGGGCGTCCGTGACGGCGAACGTCCACGCGTGTTCGCAGGGCGGCGACTGACGCAGGATCTGTGGCACAGAGAGAGCCAGACCCTCCGGGCCCGTCTTCCAACTCACCGGTTCGTCGGCCCCCAGCATACGGACCGTCTCGACTCCCTCAATGATGGGAACGGCGATCTTCGAGGGCGGCAAAGCCGGGTTTTCCCCGGCCAGGATAATCAGGTACAGCGTCTCGTCCCTTTGCGTCAGATGCACATTGTTGCGTTCGTAGGGGCGGATCGGTGTGGTTCCGTAGACGGCTTCTCCGTTGACCTGCAGCCAGCGTCCGATTTCGCTGAGCCGGTCCTGCGCTTCCTGCGGCAGGCAGCCATCCGGGCCCGGGCCGACGTTGAGCAGGAGGTTGCCGCCCCGAGCGACGATGCGAATCAGCGTGTGGATCAGCTCGCGAGCGGATTTGTATTTATCCATCGGATTGAAGGACCATTGCTCGCCCATCGTAATGCAGCTTTCCCACACGCCCTCCAGAAACTCCTCGGGCACCGTCTGCTCGGGCGTGCGGTAGTTCTCGTAGCGTCCGCCGACGGCGCGATCGACGATGATGAGCCCGGGCTGATGCTTCCGTGCCATCGCGGCCAGTCGTGGCATGTCGATGTCTTCCCGCGGCGGACGCACCCAATCCGAGTCGAGCCAGAGAATCTCAACCGGGCCGTAGCCGGTCACGAGCTCTTCGATCTGTTTGTGCACGAAGTCCACGTAGCGGGCCCATCGAGTCGGATGCTCGGTCGGATCGTAGTTGGCCTCGCGCGCCAGGCGAGGATACGCGGGATTCCAATAGTCCCGGTGATGCCAATCCGCCTTCGAGAAGTACACGCCGATCTTGAAGCCGTGCCGGCGAAACGCGTCGAAGAGCACCCTCGCCACGTCGGCCTTCGCGCTGCGGTGAAACGGACAGGATGGATGCGTGGTCCGGTAGTCGGTCTGCCCTGTGTCGAACATGCAGAACCCGTCGTGGTGTTTCGTCGTGAAGACCAGGTACTTCATCCCGGCCTCAGCGGCAGTCCGGGCCCACTGCTCGGGCTCGAAACGCGTCGGATCGAATTGCCGATTCAGGGCAAAGTAGGCCTCCATGAACGCCCCGACGTTCTTGCCCGATTGCTCCCACGACGGCAGCCTGTCGCGTCCGTAGGGTTCGGCGTCGCAGATGGGCCAGGATTCCACCGCACCCCAGACGCTGTAAGGCCCCCAATGGATCATCAGGCCGAACTTCATATCGGCAAAGCGTTCGAGCTTCTCGCGAACCGCCGGATCCGTTTCTATCATTGTCGGTGACGAGCTGGGCTTTGTCATGACGGTGTCCCTGGTCTTGTGACGCATACCGCTTCCGCAACCGGTTACGGCCCCCAGCACTCTATCGTTCCGTTCCTGGTCGCCACGTAAACGCAGCCGGCCGCCGCTGACATGCCGTCGAAGACGGGCATCGCCCCCAGCTTGTACTGCGACAGCTTCTTTCCATCGGTCGGGGAAAGGACTTGAAGATATACGCCTTTCTCGCCCCGAAACGCGGCGAGCGCCTCAGATTCGTTCTTGAAGGCCAGAAACGCCGATTCTTTCCGCCCCAGGTCCGGCGGTCCGGCCACGATCAGCGCATCCGACGTCAACACCATGGCTCGAACCACCAGGGATTCGTCGTCGCTCCAGAGGTCTGGCCGACGCGCGTTTGCAAGTCTTGGGGTTTGTTTCGCGCCGGCGTTTGCCTTGCCGCGCGCCTTGGTTCTTCTGGGCGCCGGTTTTGTTGATGTCAGAACCTTGGGCGTGGCAAAGAGGTGATAGGCGTCCAGCTTGTGGCCCGCCGGTCCGCCGGCTACTTCCTTGCGGCCGTATCCGTAAAGGCGGTCCGCATCGAAGCAGAGGATTCTGCCGGCCGGAACCTGGTTGGCGCTGCGGGCCCACCCTCCCCAGCCGGCCCCGACGTCCGTTCCGATGAGCCAGTACGACCGCACAAACCACTCTTTGCCCAGGAATCCGGTGATACAGAACAGGTGCGGCCTCTCTTCCTGGCTGGGTTGTCCTGACGCGTCAAAATGCAGATGCTTCATGAACACGGATTCGCCGTCGCCGGAGAGGATGTCCGAGAGCGATCCTTCCATGTCGTTGCCGCGTGCGAGCTCCACTCCCGTTTGCTCGCCCGTGTCCGGATCGAGATCGTAGAGCACGGTTCGTGACAGTTGCTCTCCCGTATCGGGACTGAGGCGGTATAGTACGATGCCGCCGTCCAGATACGTCGACCGGCCCGCGGTGACGTAGAGCGTGTCGTTTTGAATCAGGACCGCGCCGTGGACGGGCCAGACGGATTCCAGTTGGTCCAGCACGCCGGCCTGCCACGCCTGCGGCGCGGCGCGAAAGCGCCAGGCCAGTCGGCCGTCCGAGGCACGCAGCGAGTAGACCCAGCCGTCGCGCGAGCCAAAGAAGACCCTGCCCTTGTACACGGTGGGGGCGCTGTCGATTCTCGCGCCGGCCGTGTAACTCCAGAGTGCCTCGCCGCCGTCGGTGCCCAGCGCGTGGAGTGTGTGCGTGTCCGTGGAAGCGACCAGCACCGTCTCGCCGACGATCACGGGTTGTGTAAGGCCCGCGTCCACCGTGGCCGACCACCGCTTTCGCAGCGCCGGTTGCACTCTTGCCGGCGTCCTGCCCGAACGAGTGGCGTCGTGCCGGTACATCGGCCAGTCGTCTACACTTGGCGGTGCTGCCGAGGTCGGCTTCCCGTAGGCCGGGCCTTTCTCGATGACCGGTTTTTCGGGGAAGGGCATTCTGCCATCGGCGCCTCTCTGCGGAGCGGCCGCGAAGAAGCCGGAGAGCTTGACCTTGGGGAAGCAGGCACACGCGTCCGGCGGTGCGTACAGCAGGCCGTTGCCGGGCATGATCCCGTACTGGCACGTGCCCCGAATCCAACTGTTGTTGCCCTGCCAGCCGTCCTCCAGGCTCACCACTTCGACCCCGGCTCGACCGGTGAGGATGAAGCGCTCGGTGGCCTTGTTCCGATAGCAGCGGTGGTGCGCCATGGCCACCGGTGCGCCTTTCCAGTTCAGATCGCGGACGAGGCGTCCGGTCTGGACGTCGTAGCCCTTGTAGTCGCTGCCCACCCAGACGATCCCGTCGACCACGAAGACGTCCACGGGGGAGTTGTAGCCTTCGCCGCAGGAGGCGTTCCACAGTTCCTCGCCCGTCTCGGTCGAGTAGGCCCGCAGGATCGACTTGCCGCGCCGCGGGAATCCCGGTTGATTCCAGCCGTGAACGCCCCATTCCACCTTGTCGCCGGCGGCGTCCTTCTCCGGTGCGATGCGGTCGGCGCAGAAAAGCACATCCTCGGTCGCCACAACCGTGGGTGCCGAGAAGGACATCCGCAAGGCCGGCGTACGGCGCTCGGTTCTCCAAGTCCGCCGGCCCGACTGCGCTTCCAGGCAAACGACTCCAAGGGTGCTCTGATAGAAGACCCGCTCGCCTTTGACCGCGAGAGACAACGGCAGAAGGTACTCCCCTTTGGGACAGGACTTCTTCCACAACGCCTTGCCTGTCGAGGCCTCGACCGCGGCGACGTATCGGAAATCAGTCGGCCTGGGCTCGCCTCGCTCGTGCAGTCCTTCGCCCCGGCGGTATATTTCCGAGGTTCCGACGACGAGATAGAGAACTCCGTCCTGGACCAGGATTTCCTCCGTGCGCTCGGTTCCGTGATAGACGCGCCGCACCTGTCCCGTAGCGGCATCGAGGGCCGTTACCGGAGCGTCCAGGCCGCACGTGACATAGACCGTGTCGCCGACCGCCGCCAGTCGGCGGGGCAGGTGAACGGGGCCGGCGCGGAAATGACGGAGGTGGTCGCTCCATCTGGCGATTTGCCTTTTCCAGAGGAGCGTGCCATTGAACGCGTCGCGGGCCACCAGCTCCCACTTGCCGGTGAAACGGATGGATACGAGGGGCGCCTTGTCCACGATGAAGAAGACGCGTCCGTTTGCCGAGACCGCCGCGCTCATGCTTGCCAATTCCTCATGGCTTCTGCCCCAGCGCGGAGGCGAAACCCACTGAATGGAGCGCGGGGCGTCGACGAAGCGGTCGTTGGCAACCGCATTGTTGTCAGGCCCGTGCAGGAAGTGGTTCCATTCGTCCATCTCGGCCGGCCAGGGCTTGACGATCCTGCGGCCGTCCACCATAGCCACGCCCCGCGGCGTCAGTACGCGCATGATTTCCTCATCCGGGACGTTCGCCCTGTCGGCGACGATGATCAGATTGACGAGGTTGTCGACGTAAGGCAGATTTTTGCCGTCGAATTTGCAGGCGGAGACGGGACCGTAACAGCGCGCCGCCCGAATGGCCTGCCGCGCCTTTTGCACCTGCGCGTCGCTCGTCTCAAGGCCCTGTACGATGTACCGCTCGTTGGGCCGGAGTTTGACGGTGTCGGCGCCGTTGCCGCAGCCGAGATGAACGATCAGCCCCCCGGTAACGCCGGAGGATTCCAGTTGCTCGATCACGCCGGCCGAGGCGGACGCGGCGAGCAGCAACAGTGCTGCCAGACAGATTCGCTCGTTTCGCATGGAGTCCCTTTCCATCCAGGCAGCCGGCGGTGTCCGCAAGATCGGTCGCCGTCTCCGACCGCATCTGCCGGTCTTCTCCGGCCACGGTGCCTTTTCACACCGACAGTCTACACAAACCCGGCGTCTTTTCAAGGCACACGAAGACGGCGGCAGGGCGATCCGGGCCGGGAGTTGTCCGAATCGGCGGGAGACACTACAATACGCCCGTGTGCACGGAGCGTCGCATCAGAGACTTCGTGCCGGGAACAAAACCGATTTCTGTAGGAACCTTTTGCCATGAATTCTACACTTGCCCGAAAGATCGTCGGCCTTGTGATACTTACCTCTCTGTTCGTTCCCGCCACGCTGGTCGCGGCTGAGGGCACGCTGTTTCGGATCGGACAGGCGGACGACAATACCGCCGAGTTCGCCCTGGGACCCAATCGCAGTGGTCAGTACTCGGCCGCGTTCCCCCGCGACGCCATCTACGTTGTCGGCCAGTCCGATCCCAAACGGGACTGGCCCTACATCCACCCGGGTCCCGCCGACGTGTGGGCCGGCAGCAAGAGCCATACGGCGACCATTCTCTTTGGCGTCGAGTCCGCTCCCACCCAGGGCACGTGCACGCTCCATATGGACCTCGTCGATACCCACAGCAGCGTACCGCCGCGATTGCAGATCAAGGTCAACGGCACCCTCTTCGAGAAGCAACTGCCCCGCGGCGCCGGTGACGCCTCAGCCTTCGGCGAGGTCGAGAAGGGCCGGGAGTGCCGCACCTCGATCGAGTTCCCCGCACGCCTGATCGAGAAGGGCACCAACACCATCACGGTCGCCAACACGCGCGGAAGCTGGTTCCTGTACGACTGCGTTCGACTCACCGCGCCCGACTCCGTGACGCTCGGCGCCCTGACGGAGGTCAACGAACTGCTCGACGTGCACACGCAGCCCTTCCTTGTCAGAGATGCGGGGAAGCTTTGCCAACCTGTTTTCGCATCGGTGTTGCACATCGGCGAGCCGGTCGAGGCCACGATTAAAGTCGACGGTCTCGCTCCCATCGCCCAGACCGTGGAGGCCGGCTACAAGACGATCCAGGGTCTCATTCCCGCCGTCAGAGAGACGACCAGTGTCGACGTCGAAGTGAAGGTGGCCGGCAAATCCGTCGGCCGGCAATCCGTCGAGGTCGCCCCGGTTCGCAAGTGGGAGATTTACATCCTCCATCATTCGCACGTCGATATCGGCTACACCCACGTTCAGACCGACGTTCTGCGGAAGCATTACGAGTATTTCGAGCAGGTGATTGAACTGGCGAAGCAATCCGCTAATTATCCCGAGGGTTCCCGATTCAAGTGGAACGTGGAAGTTCTCTGGGCGGTGGACAGTTATCTTCGCGAGACCTCGCCGGAAAAACGCAAAGCGTTCATCGACGCGGTGAGGAAGGGCTGGATCGGTCTCGACGCGCTCTACGGAAACGAGCTGACGGCGTTGTGCCGTCCCGAAGAGCTCGTCCGGTTGGTGGATTGCGCGGGCCGGCTCCGGGAGCAGTGCGATGTCACCATCGACTCGGCGATGATCACCGACGTTCCAGGCTATACCTGGGGCCTGGTTTCGGTGCTCGCGCATACACCCGTCAAGTACTTCTGCGTCGGTCCCAACCGGGGCCACCGCATCGGGTACACGCTGTCGCAGTGGGGGGACAAGCCGTTCTACTGGCGCAGCCCCAGCGGGCAACACAAGATCCTCACCTGGGTCGCCGGCGAAGGTTATTCCTTCTTTCACAGCGGGCGCCTCAACGGAGGGCGGCTCTTCGAATACCTCAGACGGCTCGAACGGGCGGAGTATCCCTACGACATGCTCCATCTGCGCTATTCGATCGGGGGCGACAACGGTCCGCCCGACCCGGAACTGGCGGATTTCGTCCGCGAGTGGAACGAGAAATATGCTTACCCGAGGCTCGTCGTCGCCACTACGAGCGAGATGTTCCGAGAGTTTGAGGCTCGCTACGGCGACGCTGTGCCCACGGTAGCGGGCGATTTCACGCCGTACTGGGAAGACGGCGCCGCTTCCAGCGCCCGCGAGACCGCCGTTAACCGGGCCGCCGCGGAGCGGCTCGTGCAGGCCGAAACCCTGTTTGCCATGCTGCAACCCGGCGACTACCCGGCCGAGGAGTTCTACCAAGCCTGGCGAAATGTGATCCTCTATGACGAGCACACCTGGGGCGCCCACAACAGCATCTCCCAGCCCGAAGGCGATTTCGCCCTGAGTCAGTGGAAGATCAAACAAGCCTTCGCGCTCGACGCCGCTACGCAATCCGAGCGGCTTCTGAAGAAAGCGATCTCGATCCGCAGCGCCCCCAGAGGCAACGTCACGACCATTGACGTCTTCAACACGTGTTCCTGGCCGCGCACCGACCTTGTTACTGTCCCCGGCACATGGGATGCGAAGAACGCTTGCATCACCGAGGCCGAGGGCAACCGTGCTCCGTCCCAACAACTGACAAGCGGCGAGGTCGTTTTCCTGGCCCGGGACGTTCCCCCCTTTGGTGCGAAGCGTTTCCTCTGCGGTACTGAGCGAGCGAAGGTGCCTGCGTCGCCGGCAAACGCGACGGGGAACAGGCTCACCAATGGCTTGATGACCGTCACTGTCGATGAGAAAACGGGCGCGATTGCCAGTCTGAAGTACAGGGACACGGACGTCGATCTGGCTGGCAGCGATGGAGGCGTGCGACTGAACGACTATTTCTACGTGCGTGGTCGCGACCCCAAAGCCCCCGAGCGAAACGGTCCGGTCCGAATCACCGTCAAGGAGAAGGGACCGCTGGTCGCTTCTTTGCTGATCGAATCCGACGCACCCGGCGCCCGGAAACTCGTGCGGGAGCTTCGTCTCGTCGCGGGTCTGGACCGGCTCGACATCATCGACACCATCGACAAGACGAAGGTCTATCAGCAAGAGGCCGTTCATATCGCCTTTGCGTTCAACGTCCCCGGGGGCGTGGTGCGGATGGACACGCCGTGGGCGGTCGTCCGGCCCGAGCTCGACCAGATTCCCGGTGCGTGCAAGAACTACTTCACCGTCCAGCGCTGGGTCGATGTCTCGAACGAGCAGGTGGGTCTGACGTGGGCGACGCCCGATGCGCCGCTGATCGAGATCGGCAAGATCACGAACGATCCGCGCGTCGTCGGGTGGATCGATACGCTCGAGCCCTCGACGACGATCTACTCCTACGTGATGAACAACTACTGGGAGACCAACTACAAAGCGGCGCAGGAGGGCCCGACGACGTTCCGTTACTTCATCAGGCCTCACCGCGGCTTTGACGCCGCGCAGGCCACGAGGTTCGGCACGGAAACGAGCCAGCCTCTCATCGCCGTGCCCTGCAGCGCCGCGCGTCCTGTCTGTGCGTCACTGCTGCGCGTGCAGCCGGCCGGCGTTGTGGCCAGCGTCCTGAAGCCCTCCCGCGACGGCAAGGCCTGGATCCTTCGTCTCTTCAACCCGACCGAGAGTGCCCACAAGGTGACGCTCGCCTGGGGCAAACCGGCGCCGAGCAGGGTCTTCCTGAGCAATTTCGCCGAAGAGGAATGCCGGCGCATGAGAGAGCCGACAGAGATCGGCCCGTACGAAATCGTCACGGTAAGAGCCCAGTTGCCGTAAGAGCAAGATCTGCGTTGCCCCGGAGACCGTTGCATGGCCCCCATCGACTACTGCCTGATCCTTGCGTACTTCGCACTCGTCATCGGCATGGGTTTCTGGTTCCAGAAGCGCGCCTCCAGAGGGCTGGCCTCGTACTTCCTCGGCGGCAAGTCCCTGCACTGGCTCGCACTGGCCATGTCCGGCTCGGTCTCCAACTTCGACATCACCGGAACGATGTGGATCATCTCGATCCTGTACGTGCTCGGCATGAAGTCCATGTGGCACCACTGGATGTGGGGCTTTCTCATGGGCGCGTTTTTCATGAGCTACATGGGCAAGTGGGTGCGGCGCTCGAACGTTATGACGGCCGCTGAGTGGATGGAGACGCGCTTCGGCTCGGGCCCGGCCGGCCGGCTCGCCCGCACCACGTCGGCGCTGATCGCGGTGTTCTTCACCACCTGCTTCATCGGCTACGCGTTCCAGGGCATCGGCAAGTTCGCGGCCGTCTATATCCCGCTGGAGGCTCTGGCCGAGCACACCACGTCCCCACTCCTGCAAGACCTCGCCACCAATCACGAACCGGCGTGCTTGGCGCTCGTCGTTATCTCGGCGACCACGCTCTACGTGATTCTCGGTGGCCTCTACAGCGTCGTTGTCACCGACGTCATCCAGACCATCATTCTCACGATCGGAAGCCTTTTTGTCGCTTACATCGCCTGGGCACGACTGACGCCTGAAGCCCTGGGAACGCTGCCGGCCGACTGGAGTTCCCTGGCCATCCCCTGGCGCATCGATGAGCTGGCCGGGACAGACAATGCGGACTTTCAGTTCTTCGGCGCTCTTGTCATCTTCTGGGTGATGAAGGGGCTTTTGCTGAACCTCGGCGGTCCGGCCCAGATGTATGATGCCCAGCGTTTCCTGGCCGCCCGGGATGCGCGCGCCGCCGCCAAGATCGGCGCCGCCTGGAGCCTCTTCCTGATCGTTCGCTGGGCCATGTGCGCCGGCATCGCTTTACTGGCCATCACCGGCGTCGCCGGCGTAACCGACTCGGAGAAAGTCATGCCCCTGGTCCTGCTCGAATTCCTGCCTGCCGGCATCCGGGGCATCGTCATCGCGGGCCTGCTGGCGGCCTTCATGTCCACTTTCAGCTCCACCGTCAACAGCGGTGCGTCTTTCGTTGTCCGTGACATCTGGCAACCGTATTTCTGCCCGCACGCCTCCGAGCACGAAGCAGTGCGCTTCAGCTACGTCGCGACCATTCTCATCGTGGCTGTCGGCATTGCCATCGGCTTCAACGCCAGGTCGATCGCGCAGATCTGGAACTGGATGATGATGGCCCTCGCCGCCGGCGTCGTCGTGCCCAACGTCCTGCGGTGGTACTGGTGGCGGATAAACGGGATCGGCTACGCTTTCGGCACGTTCGCGGGGCTGGTTCTCTCGCTGGTGGACCTGTTTCGACCGGGCATGCCGGACTACGTGGTCTTTCCCACGATCTGTGCCGCCTCGCTCGTGACAAGCATCCTGGCGTCCCTGTTGACGAAACCGGTCGCGCCGGAGATTCTCGGGCGATTCTACGAGTCGGTTCGCCCCTTCGGTTTCTGGCGTCCCGTTCGAGACGCCGCCAATCTGTCGGTGGATCAACAGGTCGAGAAGTCGGAGAGCCTGCGATTGACGGTTCTAAATACGGTCCTGGGCATGGTTGCTATCGCGGGCCTGTACCTGTTCCCCATGTATCTGGTCGGGCACTGGTATGCCAAATCCATCCTCTGGCTGACCCTGGCCTCGGTTGCGATCGTGGCCCTGCGATTCACCTGGTACAACAGCCTTCCCGCGCCGGAACGAGAAGAGCCGGTATGAAGCCTCCCGTGCGAATCAGCGTGACCTAAACGCGGCGCCGGCTACGGCGTAGATCACCTGCACGGCGGCAGCCGTCAAACCACTTGCATTGTGGTGATGGTCCTGTACCATGTCTCATCGTGAGCAATCCGATGATAGCAATCATGGAGTGTTGTTTCTCAACATGGCGTTTGTGCGAGTAAGGAGTCTTCTGATGCGTTCACTGTCGTCTTCCTGGCTTCGTTTTTCCTGGCTTGTCGTTTTGATTCTGGCGGCGGTGGTCACGGCCGAGCCCTTGCGTCTGCCGAATATCTTTGGCGACCACATGGTTCTCCAGCGGGACTTGCCCGTGGTGATCTGGGGCTGGGCGGACGCCGGCCAGGAAGTCACGGTCTCGTTCGGCAAGCAGAGCAAATCAGCGAAAGCCAACGACGCGGGGCGGTGGCGCGTGCGGTTACGGCCGTTGAAGGCCAGTGCAAAGGCCGAACGATTGGAGGTCCGCGCCGGCGAACAGACCGTTGCATTCGAGGATGTGCTGGTCGGGGAGGTGTGGCTGTGCTCGGGCCAGTCGAATATGGAATGGCGCGTGGCCAATACGGAGGGGGCCAAGCAGGAGATCGCCGGCGCCGACTACCCTCTTCTTCGTCACATCGAGATGGACCACATCATGCTGCCCGAGCCGGTGGACGACGTGCAATCGCGGAAGGGCTGGGAGATCTGTACGCCGGAGACGGTGCCTTCTTTCACGGCCGTGGGCTATTTCTTCGGCAAGGAATTGCACGAGGAACTGGACGTGCCGGTCGGCCTGGTCAACAGCTCGTGGGGCGGTTCGAACATTGAAGCTTTCACTTCGTTGGAGGGTTTCAAGCAGGTGCCCGAGCTGTCGGACATGGTAGAGCGTATCCAGGCGTCGTTGCCGCACAATCCGGCCTACAAGAAAGCCGTCCGCAAAACCCTGGCCGAGACGCGCAAGTGGCTGGCCGAGGCGAAGGAGGCGCTGGCCGGCGACGAACGCGTGCCCTCGGCGCCGGACCTGCCGGCAAGCACGAATCCGCTGATGAATTGGGTCGATCCCGCGAACAAGCACAACGCGATGATCAACGGTCTGACGCCGTATCGAATCCGGGGTACAATCTGGTATCAGGGCGAGTCGAATCGCGCCGACGGGATGCTCTACGTCAAGAAGACGGAGGCTCTCGTGAAAGGGTGGCGGAAGGCCTGGGGGCAACCGGATCTGCCGTACTACTACGTGCAGATCGCGCCGTATCAGTATGGCGAAGAAGACCCGCACGTCCTGCCGGTGTTCTGGGAGGCGCAGGCCGCCATCGAAAAGGAGATTCCGCATACCGGCATGGTCGTGGTTCACGACGTGGGCAACGTGAGGGACATTCACCCGCGCAACAAGAAGACGGTCGGCCATCGCCTGGCCTTGCTGGCCTTGGCGAGAACGTACGGCAGGGATTTGCTCGACGGTGGGCCTCAGTTTGAGAGATTAGCCGTCGAAGGAGACAAGGTGCGCGTCTTCTTCAAGCGGACTGGCAGCGGGCTGACCACGAGCGACGGCAAGGCGCCGGACTGGTTTGAAATCGCCGGTGAAAACGGTCTGTTCGTATCCGCCCGGGCGAGTATTGACGGTCATACCGTAGTGCTGAGCAGCGAAGAGGTGCGTAAGCCCAGCGCCATTCGCTATGCCTGGTCGAAGCTGGCCGAGCCGAATCTCAGAAGCAAGGAGGGATTCCCGGTCAGCGCGTTTCGTTCGGGTCGGATCGAGGAGCCGGCCCTGCTCGATGCGGCGGTGCCCCAGGCGAAGGGATACAAGCTCATTTACAGCTACGACGTGGGAGTGGCGGGCACAACGCAAAAGGCCGCGCCCTATCGCGTGGATCGGGCGAACGAGGTCGAGGCGTTCGATCGCGTCGCCTATTTCCTCGCCTTGAAGAAGGCCGGTGAGCCCTTGCAGTATGTGTGGGCGTCGATGGATGCCTTCACGACGGAGGCGGCCAAGCTCGGCGTGCCCACGTCATCGGTGAACGCAACCTTCAGGCAATGGGTCGATCGCATGGAGGTCCGGAGCAACGTGGATGGCGTCGAGACGGGGCAGGGGCTCAAGGGGTACATCGAGTTCTGGCCGCACAACTACGGGCCGCAGAACACCGCATCGGTAGAAGGCGCCTCAAATGACACCTACGACTTTGGCGATACGCCGACGAATCCGCGCGAAGGCTACGGCTCGATGCAGATCCATAACCCGTCGGCGCGGCAGACCATCCTGGCGGTGAATAAGTGGTGGGAAGGGCAGAAGGCGGACGTGGGCATCGGCAACAGTCCCGAGGGCAATCCCGACTACACGTTTCGCAGCAACGCCGGCGCGTACCAGCTCAAACGTCTGATGGTCCTGGTGCGCCCCGCGAAATGACCGTCGGGCCCTGGGGCGGAAAGGCGAGGTGAGAACGAACTGGCAACGGGAAGGGAGTGCGTTATGACGTATTGCATCGAGAGGTCAGTCAGTCGTCGGGAGCTGTTGGGCGGGGCTGCGGTGGGGTTGACGGTAGCGTCTGCGAGCCTGCCATCGCTTTCCGGCGCGCAGGACACCCGGTATCGCGTTGCCGTGATCGGCCGGACCGGCCGGGGCAATTACGGCCACGGGCTCGATATTGTGTGGAACGACGTCAGCCGGGCGAAGATCGTGGCGGTGGCCGATGAGGATCCCGAAGGCCGTGCCGCGGCGGCCGAGCGACTGAACGCCCCGAACGCGTATGCGGACTATCGTCGGATGCTGGAAAGGGAACGTCCGCAGATCGTCAGCGTCGCGCCGCGCTGGTTGGATTGCCATCACGACATGGTGCTCGCGTGCGCCGAATACGGCTGCCACGTTTTTCTTGAAAAGCCGATGTGCCGGAGTCTCGCAGAGGCGGACGAGATGATCGCGGCCATGGAGAAGCGGAACCTGAAGCTCGCCATCGCCCATCAAACGCGCTACAGTCCGGCGCTGGCCCATGCGAAGAAGGCCTTTGAGGAGGGATTGCTCGGCGACATCGTCGAGCTGCGCGGCCGGGGCAAAGAGGATCGGCGGGGCGGGGGCGAGGATCTGATGGTGCTCGGCACGCACGTGATGGACTTGATGCGTTTCTTCGCGGGCGATCCGCAATGGTGCTTCGCGCAGGTTAGAGCCGACCGACGCTGTGTCACCAAAGGCGACGTGCGCGAGGGAGCCGAGGGCATCGGCCCCCTCGCCGGCGACGAAATTCATGCCACGTATCGTTTTGGCGGTGCGACGATGGGCTATTTTTCGACCCACCGCGCCGCACACGGAGCGGCTAAACGCTTCGGTCTGCAAATCTACGGCACGAAAGGGATTCTCACCACGACGACCGGCGCCGTTCCTGAGGTCTGGTTCGTCGAGGATCCGGCGTGGCAGCCCGGCCCCAGCAAGGCTCCGTGGCGCCAAATTTCAAGCGCCGGGATCGGCCAGCCCGAGCCTCTCAGCGACCGCGGCCATCGGCTGGGCAATCGTCTCATTGCCCTCGATCTGATTCGGGCGATAGAAACGGATACGCAGCCGAGGGGAAGCATGTACGACGGGCGCGCCGCTCTCGAAATGATAATGGCCGTATACGAATCGCATCGGCTCAACGCCCCCGTCGAGCTGCCCTTGCGGAATCGCAAGCATCCGCTGACGCTGCTGTAAGTGCGGGAGAATCGTTGCTCCTGGAGCTGCGGTCCCCAAGCAGTTCGATCATCGCTTTGCCCAGGGCGTTGCCGATGAGGAAGTAACTCTCGGCGTTGCCGCACCAGTGGTGGCCGTGGCTTACGTTCGGTGACTCCTGCGGATCGCGCCAGAAGTCGTGGGTGATGACGAAAGCAGCGTTATGGATCTGGCGTGCTCCGCGCTTCTGGGCCTCCCGGAAGGCGGCCATGTTGCCACGCGTATCCGGTCCGCCGTTGCCGAGCTCGCCGATAACGACGGGCAGATCAGGCAACCGGAATTCCGCGCGCAGGTCCTTCACCAGGTTCACCAGGTTCCTGTCATATTCCGGTATGGCCTTCGGATTACACATGTCGTTCCAGCCCTGCATCCAGACAAACCCGGCAATCTCGTAGCCGCCGCCGTCGTAACCGGGGAAATCGTCGCTCAGGTTGTCCAGGGCCTCGCGCACTTCCGCGAGCATCTGCCTGTAGCAGGGGCCCACCTGACCGCCGGAACTGGGGGGACGAAAATCGGCAAACAGGCTCTTGCCTCCCCAGGCGGTCTTGATGAGCATCACCTGGTTGTCGTAGAAATCGCCGACGACGTGGCCAAACTGAAGCTCCGGCCCGATATGACTGCCGTGCCCGTATCCGGTATATCCGACGGTCAAGCCGCCGGCCAGCAGCCCCTGCTTCGGGGTCTTGTACCGGACCCATACATCATCACGCACGGTCCATTTTCCCCCGGCGTCTTTCAGATGGACATACATGGAAGCGAGAGGCGAATTCGCCATGACGTATTCGAGATTTCCCTTGCCGCCATTGTAGTTCTTCGGGTCGTCCATCTCGACCACGCCCTGGCCCTGCATGTTCGACTGGCCGGCAAGGATGAAGACCTTGACGGGACTTTTGCCTGCTTGTTTGAGGAGGGCGCCGGGAGTCTCGTTGATCCAGACGGTCATCGCTCCCTTTTCCCTGTTGGTCCACGCATAGTACGGCACGGCCGTCAGCGTCACAGGCCGATGCCGGGCGTCAAGGCCTTTGCCCTGAAGAACCGTCACGCCTCCGAGCAATCCGGCGCGATGCTCGGCACGCAGCTCGGCCTCGGGCGGCAACGTCACGCTCAGAACGTCCGCGTCGGGGTGGTCCGCCGCTTCGATACAGTAGATGATCGGGCCGCGCATCAACGCCACCTTGCCCCGGTCCGCCTCGACGTTCTCATGTGCGTGCACCCGGCGGATCGGCATCGCCAGGTTCAGTTCCACGATGTCCCCGCCGTTCCACGAACGTTTCAGGTGGACGTAACCGTCCGGTTCCGGTGTGGCGTCGATTGTCTTTCCGTTGACTTTCAACTCGACGTCAGCGGCCTCCGATTCGGCGAAGCGGTACAAATCGCCGGGGACGGGCCGGCCCAGCGCCCAGCCCGGTATCCGCACGCACATCTCGAAAGCGGAGGCCTGCTCGGGTGTGACCGTCAACTTCACGTGACCGTCCCACGGGTAGCGGGTCTCCTGGACCAGTTTCACCTTCGCGCCGTCATCCATGGCAAGCGTGGCCTCTCCTGCGGCGAAGAGGTTGACATACAGCGTGCCTTTGCCCCGGGCGTAAACCAGCCCGCCTACCTGCGGAATGATCCGCGTCAGGTTCGTCGGACAGCACGCCAGGCCGATCCAGGAACTGCGTCTTGCCCCCTTGCTTTCCAGCGGGTTCTGATAGAAGAAACCGTCGCCGGCAAGCGAGATGCCCGCCAGGACGGCGTTGTACAGCGCCAGTTCCATCACGTCAGCGTGTTTGGCCTGTGCTTTGAGCAGGTTCATTCGGTGCTGCCAGAGCACGTGGGCGATTGAGGCGCACGATTCGCAATACGTTCGATTGGGCAGCAGGTAGGGGTCGCCGAATCCCTCATCGCCGTACTGGGCGGTGCCGACGGCGCCGTTGACGTACATCTTGCGACCGACCACGTCTCGCCAGAGCCTGTCGACGGCTCGTTCATATTCCGGCGCGTCCATGAAACGGGCGATATCGGCCATGGCCGCATAGATGTATCCGGCCCGCACCGCGTGGCCGACGGCCTCGGTCTGCTCGATCAGCGGCTTGTGGTCCTGCATCCGGCCGTTGCGCCAGCGCAGACTGGCATGCCACTTCGCGCGGCGGTATTCCTGATCGGTCTGGCCTTCGACACGCTCGGGCACGACCAGCGGGCCGGGCTCGAACGGTTTTCGCGTCGCGCCGTGGAGATGGCCGCGCTCGTCGAGAAGGAACCGGGACAGCTCCAGGTAGCGTCGCTCGCCGGTGGCGCGATACAGTTTGACCAGGGCCAGCTCGATCTCCTCGTGTCCGCCCACGTCATACCGCTTGCCCGGTCCGAAGACGCTGTCGATGTGGTCGGCGAACCGCTTCGCCGCCTCGGTCGCCCTGGTTTGCCCGGTGAGTCGCTGATGTTCGACGGCCATCTCAAAAAAATGTCCCGCGTTGTACATCTGATGCTCCAGACGCAGGTCGTCCCACTTCCGGTCGAGCCCGTTGACAATGAAGTAGGAGATCAGGTACCCGTCTTCCTGCTGAGCCGCCAGGATGCGATCCAGAATCCCTTCGACGCGTTGACGCAACTCGGGATCGTCGTGATGCTGCAAGGAGTACATTGCCCCTTCCATGGCCTTGTGGAGGTCCGAATCGAAGGCATGGTGGCCGCGCAGGGGGCCGTCGAATGTTCCGGCCGCCTTGTCGAAGTTGGTGACGTGCCCGTTGCGCTCCAGACAGTCCAGCGCGTGGGGGACGGTCACTTCGTGATGGGTCCGCAGGCGCGGGCCCCAGAAGCTGCCGTGCAGCTCCACCTGACTGTGATTCACCTCCTCCAGCCCTCGCAGCGGCGGTACATCGGCTCCGGCCCCCGCAAGCGTACAGCCAAGCGAAAGGAGGAAGACCATTCGTTGAAGAGGACGCACGGAGGTTCTGACGCCGGGCCTGTCGGTAGCGATGTGCTCTTTCATACGGCTCGTTCCTTGTCGTGACGAGATGCCGCCGACGGTGCCATCCGTCGCGGCGCTTGTGAGGACGAGATCAGTTATCGCGGGCAGGTCACAGCGGTCGAATCCACACGTTGCGGAAGCGCACGGGGTTGCCGTGGTCCTGGAGATAGAGCGGTCCTTTCTCAGCGATGCCCTTGAGGGGCGCGGCGGTGGTGGGCCGGCCGTCGACGGGAATATGGTCCTGGATGAGCACACCGTTATGCAGCACCGTAAACGAGCCGGGCTGGGTCCCGCCGTTGGGAAGCGACTTCGGCGCGTGGAAGATGATGTCGTAGCTCTGCCACTGGCCCGGTTTACGACAAGCGTTCACGAGTGGGGGATTGTGGCCGTAGAAGGCGCCGCACTGGCCGTTGAAATACGTCTTGTTGTTGTAGGAATCGAGGATCTGGATCTCGTAGCGGCCCATGAGATAGACGCCGCTGTTGCCGCGGCCCTGACCGTTACCCTTCACGACCGCAGGCGCCGCCCATTCGACGTGCAACTGGCAGTCGCCAAACTCCTCTTTCGAGAAGATCCCGCCGGTGGGCGTGGTCTCCATGAAGCCGTCCCCCAGTCTCCATTTGGGCTCTGCGCCGCGTTGCCCGCGAAACCGGGATAGGTCCTTGCCGTCGAAGAGCACGACGGCATCCGCCGGTGGGCCGCCGATGGGACCCGGATCGACCACCGGTGGTTCTACGTCCTTCTTCGGTTGATCCGCCGCCGAGGCGCCGATGACCAGCCCGGCGAGAAGCACGCCTGCCAGGGCCACCGTGCCGAGCAGTACTCTCGAGTACACTGAAGTTCTCATTGCAGATACCTCCATTTCTTATCCGTTTCTTTGACAGCGCAGGCGGCGGAACCGCATCCGTCGTCCTGTCGCGCGTTTGTCCTTGGGATAGGGCCGAAGGAACGGACCGCTCGGCCCTACCAGGGATTCGTCGGGGCCATTTCCCAGGCCCGGAGCGACTCGATTTCAATGGATCCCCCTTCGCTGAAGAGCTTGATTCCCAGGCTGTCTTGCTGGCTGGGGTAGATGCGCTGGGTGATGCATTGCCGGTCGTTGGCGAAGACCTCCAGGATGGACTGATCCAGGAAGACGCGGAGTTGCAATTTTTCGTCGGGCCGCAGCCTCAGCGGGGCTTCCTGCGCCGTGACTTGTGGATTCTCGCCGCCTTTCATGCAGAACGTGTAGTGTTTGATGTCGTCCACGCTCGACCGGCTCACATCAATCTTCAGGCGATGCGTGGCTCGGTCGCACTCGATGGCCGTCTGTTCCCGCCCATCGGGGGAGCAGCGCACCTTGAGGCCGAATCGCTTCGCCTCGCCCGGATCGATCGTCAGTGCCAGTTCCAGGCAATCGCCGCGCACATCTTGCAGCGTGATCTCGGCGCCGTCGGCTACCCGCAGGCCCTCGTGCTCGACGGGATGCATCCGAAGTTGTTCGAGCTCGACGGGCGGCCGGATGCGCAGGGTTCCGTCGCTACCCAGAGAAAAGACGCGCGGCAGGGTCATAGTCCCGCTCCATCCATAGTCGTTCCGATTGCGTCGATCCAGGACCCAGGCCCACATGATGCGCCGTCCCTTTTCGTCGATCAGAGTCTCCGGGGCGAAGCAGGTGCCGCCAGGCCAGTTCATCCGCCGGTGAATCTCCGGATGGAACTGCTCGTTCTTCCAGGTTCCCAGGTAATAGCGACAGCCGCGGGCGTGGCTGATGCACAGGAGCATGTGCTTGTCGCCCAGCTTGAAGAAGTCCGGGCAGGAGACGTCCTCGAAATCGTTGACGTCGGGCATGTCCCTGCTCATGAACGGGCCCACGTAGTGCCACTTCGCCAGCGTATCGGCCTTGAACACGGTGGGGTTGGATCCGCCGAAGATCGCGTAGTACGTATCGCCCTCCAGCCATCCGTGCGGGTCCCACGAGCTGTAGAGCTTCTCTTCGCGGCTGCCTTTGGGAGGAATCGGGATGATCGGGTTGGAAGGGAGCTTGATCCAGCGGTCCAATTCCGGCTCGGCGCTCGTGGCGATGCAATTGCCCGCTCCGACCCCGTGGTAGAGCATGGTGGCCTGGCCCTGTTTGTTCACGAAACAGTTGCCGCTGAATATCCCGCGGTCCACGTCGCCCGGCGCCGGAGCCAATGCCGGGCTGTGCCAGCGCCAGTGCAGCAGGTCTTTGCTGGAGACGTGGCCCCAGCAATGGCCGCGATGGTCCTGGAAGATGTAGCAGAGGTGGTATTTGCCTCGCCAGTAGATCGCCCCGTTGGAGTCGAACGGCATGCAGCGCCCCTCGGGACTGACGAAGTGGTACTTCGGGCGATGCGGGTCGCTGAGGAGCTTCTCTCGAAACTGCCGCTGTCCGGAGACCAGCGCGTCCTGATCGCTGACCGAAGACCGGGTCGCCAGCATGCCGCCGAGAAATCCATTGGGTGCGGTGATCATCGTGGGCTGCTCGCCTTCGAGCACCAGAGAGCCGGCGGCGATTCTCGCACCGCCGGTAAGATACATCTCCGGGAAGACGCCCATCCGGTCCGCGCGCTGTCCTTCGTCGAACGTCCACCACGCCAGCGGTGCGGGATCGCAGCGCCGGTTCGGTTTGAGTGCGGAAATCTGCTCCGCGCTCAGCGCCACGTCGTAGATTCTGGCGTCATCGATCCTGCCGCGAAAACAGGATGTATCCGTCGTGTCGAGGTGGCGCTTCCCGAACAGGACGACGCTGCCCGGGCCAAAGCTCTGACGCGCATCGATTGCGTGGGCCGCGTATTCCGCGCCGTCGCGATAGATGGTGACATTTTTGCCCTTGTAGACGATTGCCACCTGCACGAACCGGTTCGGGCCGGCGGTTTCGGCCGCGCGTGACTTCTGATCCCGCTGGCTTCGCCGGTGAAAGTCACTGCCGGCCATCCATTTCGCCGAGGCCAGCTCGCCGAAGACGATCCCGTCGAAATGGCTTTTCATGTCGTCAATGGTCAGGGCGCTTCCGCCGCCCTGGGCCAGATCGGCGGGCGCCGCCCACACCACCAGCGTCTTGTCCCCGATTTCCTCTCGCAGTTGCCCCTGCGCGTGGCCATTGCCAAAGATCGTGAGCGTCATCAGAAGTGCAGCCGCTACTCTCATGCTTTTCTCCTGTCTTTCCTTCTCTCAAGCCTGTCATTTTCTGCGCGCCGCCGAACAGGCTTTCGTTACACGCAGCAGTATAGTCGGTTGGCAGCCATATTTCAAAGCCCCAGTTCCCGTACGAGGAAAGTGTAAGGGTAGACTTTTCCGCTTCTGTCGTTCGATAGGAAGAGCGAGATTTGCTTAGCCCGGCCTCGGGCTTCGCCCTTGGCCGGAACCAGGAGGAGTGTAGACGGTTGCCTCTGCTTCGACCGCCGCTGCTTCGTGTGACAAGAACATGCCGGGCGTACGTCAGTGGTGGGCGTAGGACGCAGGCGGTCCCCGTGCTGTGACCGCATCGTTTTTCGCGGGACGTTTCGCTTGGTCGCCAATTTAGCCGGCATGCATGAGTATCTGTCGTATCTGGGGATTCTCATGAAAGACTTCAAACAATACGCCCAGGAGAAAACGGCGGAACTGATCCGTGTCAAGCATGAAGCCTGCGCGAATTCCGTCAAAATCTACGACAAGGCCGGCTCCATTCTTCGCACGGAATGCACGGCGAACAACCACCGTGCCTACGAACCGGGAGATGGTGTTGAGGCGATCCAGTTGGCCGGGTCGTTGCCGTAGGCGGCCGGGTCGATACGGGTCAGGGACGAGCCCTGGCCGTCGGGATTGGCGGGCCAGGGGTCGTTGCCGCTCGGGAAGTCACCGTCCCGGGAGCCGTCGCTGTAGACGACGCGGTCGATGCGGAGCCAGTGACGCTCGTCATCGTCCTCGTCGCCCGGCTTGCTGAGCTGGATCTTCTCGCTGCCGTTGGACAGGCTGCCCGCGCCCCAGGCGAAGACCTGTACGTTGGCCGGGACCGCATATTTGGAGATGAGCAAATCGGCGTCTTTGGTCAGGACGAGGTACTCGCCCGGCGCCAATATCACGGGTGGGTCGCTCGGGAAGAAAAGCTCGATGCCCGGATCGTCGGGGTCGTCGGTGAAGCGCCACGGCGCGTCCCGGAGCGCATCGTACAGTGTCACGGGGGCGTCGGTGATGTTGAGCAGTTCGACGTACTCCG
>CAYPZL010000081.1:0-23520 GCA_964415045.1 uncultured Pirellulales bacterium
GTCCTGCGCCAGTGTTGTCACGCGCACTTGCTGCGTGAACTGGAGAAGACCGACCCGGCCAATGGCTCCGAGGGCTGGTTCGTGCCCTACGAGATCAAGCTGAAATGGGGGCAAACCAGGAAGCACAACCTCGCGCTTCGCAACGACAATCCGGCCCATCGATTCCAGCTCGACGGCGGCATATAGCGCCGGACCGGTAACGCCCCACGGTTCGTTTCGTAAATTCGGCCGGGCCGGCATTGAGCCGGCTTGGCTTTGTCCGTGCGCGGCGTTGGTCTCCTCGAGCGTGACGCGTCCCACCCGGCCCGCTCCGTCCGGAAATTCTGTTGCCAAGGCTCGGGTCTCGCTTATACCATGCCCCTACGGAAGAGAATCGGTCGTTCAATAAGGAGCCTTGCTATGAGGTGGCATGGATTGATTCCGCTGTTTCTGATCTGCCTGACCCTGTCCGGCGGCTGTGCCCTGTTCAAACGCGCCGAGACGCATGAGGCGGCGGTCTCGGGCGACATGATGCAATGGCACACGGTGACGCTGACGTTCGACGGCCCCCGGACCGGTGAGCTGGCCGAGCCCAATCCCTTCCTCCAATACCGCCTCACCGTGACCTTCTCCAAAGGCGGGCGGCAATACGTGGTGCCGGGCTACTATGCCGCCGACGCGGACGCCGCCAACACCAGCGCCGACACGGGCCGCACGTGGCGCGTCCATTTCCTGCCCGACGAGCCGGGGGTGTGGACCTACACCGCCTCTTTCCGGACGGGTGACGACATTGCCATCGATCCCAATGCGGTCGCGGGCGAACCGGTCGCCTTCGACGGGGCGAGGGGCTCTTTCCGCATCGCCCCCACCGACAAGACGGGCCGGGATTTCCGCGCCCAGGGGCTGCTTCAGTACGTGGGCCAGCGCTACCTCCAGTTTGCCCACACAGGGACCTACTTCCTCAAGGGCGGCGCCGACAGTCCGGAGAATTTCCTGGCCTATGCCGATTTCGACGGGACCTACGACACCGCCGAGCTCCAGCGCGAGGGCGAAGCGGCCGGAGCCAAATTCATCCATCGCTATCCCGAGCACATCCAGGACTGGCAGCCGGGCGACCCCACCTGGGCCGACGGCAAGGGAAAGGGAATGATCGGCGCCCTGAACTACCTCGCCTCCAAAGGCATGAACAGCGTGTACTTCATCACCTACAACATCGACGGCGGCGACGGCAAGGACGTCTGGCCCTGGGTGAGCCCGCAGGAGAAGTTCCGCTTCGATTGCAGCAAGCTGGCCCAGTGGGAAATCGTCTTCTCGCACATGGACAGGCTGGGCCTGATGCTCCACGTCATCACGCAGGAGCAGGAAAACGACCAGGGTCTGGACGGCGGCGCGCTTGGACGCGAGCGAAAATTGTACTACCGCGAGCTGATCGCGCGCTTCGGTCATCACCCGGCACTGGTCTGGAACCTCGGCGAGGAGAACACCAACACCGACGCCCAGCGCAAGGCGTTCTGTCGGTATATCCGCTCGCTGGACCCTTACGACCACCCGATCGTCTGCCACACGTTCCCAGGCCAATACGACAACGTGTACAGGCCCCTGCTCGCTTACGAGCATTTCGAGGGGCCTTCGCTGCAAACCAACGACACGCACCGCCAGACCCTCCAGTGGCTCGACGCTTCGGCCGAGGCGGGACGGCAATGGTTCGTCTGCCTGGACGAAATCGGGCCCGCTCACACCGGCGTAAAGCCCGATAACGACGACTACTGGCACGACAACGTGCGGAAGAAACATCTCTGGGGCAACCTCATGGCCGGCGGCGCCGGTGTCGAATGGTATTTCGGCTATCGGTTCCGGCACAACGATCTGAACTGCGAGAACTGGCGCAGCCGCGAGCACATGTGGGAAATGACCCGCTACGCGCTGGAGTTCTTTCACGATCACCTGCCGTTCGCCCGGATGAAGCATCACGACGAGCTGACCTCGGCCCAGGACGACTACTGCCTTGCCAATCCCGGGTCCATCTACGCGGTATATCTGCCGTACGGGGGGACGACCGACCTGGACGTCGGGGCCGAAACCGGGACGTTTCGGGTCCGCTGGTTCAATCCGCGCGAGGGAGGTCCTCTGCAAACCGGAACGCTGGTTTCGACGACCGGCCCGGGCACGGTCGAAATCGGGCAGCCGACGAGAGACACTGACAAAGACTGGGTTGCATTGATCGAACGGATCGCCCCGTAGTCTGCGGGGTGTCCGACCGGACGCACTTGCAAGCGCCGCCAGCCCGCCTGCGGGCCCTCCGGAGGCCTTCCGAGAATCCCGCGCGGCCCCGTCGGGGCGAACGCGACAAAAACTGTTGCAAAGCGGCCCGCCAACTCTATAATACGGACTCGTCAAAGCTTGGGGCTTGTACGGAACAAGCAAGCAAGAACCTTTGGGAGACAGTATCCATGGAGCAATCAGTCGAGTTGAACATCAACTTGTTTGGAGACCAACTTCCGTCGATGGAAAACCTCGGAACGCTCTCGCGCGTGGTCCACTCCAGCGAACTGAGCCGTCAGAGATTCGCTGCCGAGGTGGAAACGCACATGAGCAAGACCAGCCCGGCCACCGTCCTGGCCGTGGGGATCGGCCTCTTTATACTGGGCCGGTACGCCGAGGCGATCCAGAAGCTGGAAAAGGCCCCGAACCGCAAAGAAAAGTTCGTGTACCTGGCCATGGCGCAGCGTTGCCTGCGCGACTATGAGTCCGCATTGAAGAACCTCCAGCAGGCATCGAAGGCCGGAGCCGATGCCCTGAACGTAGGTCTTGAAAAGGCCGCCACGTACCGATACGCCGGCGACGTGGAGGCTGCCGCCCGGGAGTTGAAGGCCTGCGCCAACTTTGAGAACGTCAGCGCCGAGTATCACTATCAACTGGGCCGGCTCCAGGAAATACAGGGCGAGTACGACCAGGCCGTGAGCAACTACAAGACCGCTCTCGAACTGGCCCCGGAACACCAAAGGGCTTTGTTTCATTTGGCGTACCGCCACGACCTCTCCGGGTACGAAGACGCCGCGATCGGCTACTATAAACAGATCGTGGCAAATTCGCCCGTCTACGTCAGCGCCCTGCTCAACCTCGCCGTGCTCTATGAAGACCAGGGCAATTTCGATCAGGCGAGCCTCTGCGTGGACAAAGTTCTCGAGTGCCACCCGAATCATCCGCGGGCACGCCTTTTCAAAAAGGACATCGAGAGCTCCAAGACCATGTATTACGACGAGGAGAAGGAAAAGAAACGCAGCCGGAAGAATCAGATCCTCGAGACGCCGATCTCCGACTTCGAACTCTCCGTGCGAAGCCGCAACTGCCTCCGCAAGATGAACATCCGAACGCTGGGCGATTTGCTCAATATTACGGAAGCCGAATTGCTCTCCTATAAGAACTTCGGCGAGACGTCGTTGCGAGAGATCAAGGCCGTGCTGGAGCAGAAAAACCTGCACTTAGGCATGGCCCTGGAGGACAGCGAGCTCCAAACGGGAGAATCCGCTGACGCCGGTGAAACGCAGGATCAGGGCCTTTCCAACAAACCGGTCGAGGATCTTCAACTGTCCGTGCGGGCCCGTAAGTGTTTGCAGAAGCTCAATCTTCACACGATCGGCGACGTTTGCCGAACGACGGAAGCCGAACTGCTGGGCTGCAAGAACTTCGGGGTGACCAGTCTGAACGAGATCAAGAAGGCGCTGGGCGGTCTGGGTCTATCCCTGCGAAGCCTCGATTAGCCCCCCTGACACGATGGATGTCCGTACCGCACTGTAACAAGCTGCTGGCCGGCCTCAAACGTATCCGTGCCGTCCAATGCTCACGCCGCTACTGGCTGTGGTGCAGCCTGAGCGGCCTGGCATGCATGACCCTTGTGGCGGTGCTCTTTCACGGGTGCGAACGGCGCGAGATCGTGCGACCGACGCCACAGATGGACATCGAATCACAGTTCTGGGTCCGTGTTCTGCTCGGTAGCAACCTGACCCAATGTACGCTGGGAACGCGTTCGGCGGCCCGCGTGGTTCGCGCCGGGTCGGGCATGGCGATGCAGGGATCAGGACCTTCGCTGCCTCCGCTGCGGGTTGCGACGAAGGTGGTCGTCTCCGACGGACAGCTCCTGCTGGGCGAGACTGCCCTGCCCGGCAAGGAGGTCACGCTGAGCCCGGAAACGCCGCACGTCTTCAGCTTCAACGGCCGCGAGTATCGCGGTAAGCTTCGGCTCACCCTCGACCCGCAACGACGCGTCTTCGAGGCGGTCAACCTGGTTCCGTTGGAACCGTACCTGGCCGGCGTGGTCGGCGCTGAGATGCCGGACTACTGGGAGCCGGAGGCCTTGAAAGCCCAGGCCATCGCGGCCCGCACCTATTGTCTGTACAGCAAGAACCGCTTTGGCGTCAACCGCCGGTGGGATGTCAGCAGGACACAGGCCAGCCAAGTCTACGCGGGCGTCAGGGCCGAATCGACGCAGGTCTGGAACGCCGTCAACCACACTTACGGCAAGGTCCTGCTCTCCAAAGCCGACGCCCTGCGAGGACATGATGTAACCATCAGCCCGAGGGGGCTGTTTCCCGCGTACTACAGTTCCGTGTGCGGCGGGCATACGGAAAACAGCGCCAACGTCTTCGGCGACACGTTCGGGCCTCTCAAGGGCGTTTCCTGCCCTTACTGTAAAGACGTAGCGAAGCTCGGGTTTTTCTTCTGGCCCATGGTACAATTCGACCGCGCCACCGTGACCGAGCGTCTGGTCAAGAAATACCCCAAGCTGACGGCGCTGGGGCAAATCAAGGATATCGTTGCCACGGAAAAGACCGACTACGGCGAGTTCTCCCGACTGACACGGATCAAGCTGATCGGCTCGACGGGAAAGACCGACGTTCTCCGGGGCGAGGATCTTCGCTTGACCCTGGATCCGAGCGGGCGAAAGATCAAGAGCAGCGCCTGCCACATCGTATCCTGGGGCGACGGCTGGGCGTTTTTGTCCGGCCGGGGCTGGGGCCACGGCGTCGGGCTCTGCCAGTACGGAGCCGAAGGCATGGCCCGGCTCGGCAAGAGTGCCGAGGAAATACTGCAACATTATTATCCCGGCTCCACGCTCGTCAGTCTCTATTGAGAATACCCTTTGGAAAATCCGCACTGAAACCATGGAGCGCCGCGACGCTGCACGTTCGACTTCTTGACCACAACAGATTCACATGTCTCACTTTACAGTCAGTACCGAAGATCCCGGGTGTGCCGCTCGACGCGGCGTGCTGACCACCGCGCACGGAACGGTGCAAACGCCAACGTTCATGCCGGTAGGCACGGCCGGCGCGGTCAAGGGAATCCTCCCCGACCCGTTGCGCCAGACCGGGGCCGAGATCATCCTGGCCAACACCTACCATCTCATGCTCCGCCCGGGCGTCGACGTCGTCGAGAAGCTCGGCGGACTGCACCGCCTCACCGCCTGGGATCGCCCGATTCTCACCGACAGCGGCGGCTATCAGGTCTTCTCACTCAACGCGCTGACCAAAATTGATGACGAGGGTGTCGAGTTTGCCAGCCACGTCGACGGAACGCGGGTCCGCCTGAATGCCGAGACCGCCACCGACATCCAGAGCCGGCTCGGCGCCGACGTCATCATGGCTTTCGACGAATGTACGCCCTTTCCGGTCGAGCAGGCGGCGCTGGAACAAGCGGTCGCGCGAACGATTGCGTGGGCCCGCCGCTGCCGGAACGCCCACCGGAAGCCCGACCAACTGCTGTTCGGCATCGTACAGGGAGGCGTGGACGCCGAGATGCGCCGCCAGTGCGCCGCAGAGATCGTCCGGATCGGTTTTGACGGCTATGCCATCGGCGGCCTCAGCGTCGGCGAAGGGCACGAGCACATGATCGGCACGGTGGAATTGACCGCCCCGCTGCTGCCGGCCACGGCCCCGCGCTATCTGATGGGCGTGGGCACACCCGCCGACATCATCGCCGCCGTCCGGGCCGGAGTGGACATGTTCGACTGCGTCCTGCCCACACGAAACGGACGTAACGCCTTCGCCTTCACCCAGCACGGTCCCCTGCGACTGCGCAACAGCGCCCACATTGACTCGACCGAACCGGTGGAATCAGGGTGCGATTGCACCTGCTGCCGCCATTTTACCCGGGGAGCGATTCGGCATTTCTTCAACTGCGGCGAAATGCTGGGCCCGATACTCCTGTCGCTGCACAACCTGAGGTTCTACCAAAGGCTCATGCAGACGATCCGCGAGCAAATCGAGCGGGGCCGGTTCGCCGCCTGGGCCGCGGACGCACTGGAAAAATACCGCACCGTCCGATAAATAGTCGTCCCGTCTCCGGTTTTCCGCGCGCAATTCCTATTTGAATTTGACAGGAACCGTCTTTCAAGATAGTCTATCCCGATTGCATCGCAGCCATTGGAAAGGAACCCAGCATGGACAATGTGTGGATATTGGCACAAACGGACAGCAATCAGGCCCCGTCGCAAATCCTCTCTGAGCCTGTGACGGCGGAGGAGGAGATGACGACGCAGACAGCCGATCCCAACATACAGGGACCGCGCGGCTCGCAGCAAAGACAGGGGTCGCCCTTCCTGCAATTCCTGCCCCTGATCCTGATCTTCGTGGTCATGTACCTGCTGCTGATGAGGGGACCGCGCAAGCAACAGCAGAAACACAAGCAGATGGTGCAGACTCTCAAGAAGAACGACCGGGTCCGAACCATCGGCGGCATCCTGGGCACCGTCGTCGACGTCCGGGGCGATGAGGTGACCCTCAAAATCGACGAGTCCAACAACACGAAAATACGCGTTAGCACCTCCGCCATCGGAAAGAACCTGTCGGACGAAGGCAAAGATTAAGCGCGTGTGACAGATGGTCGAAGAAAGACTGACGCTGGCGATAAACTAAGTAGGAAGAACTTATGAGCAGGAATTTGCTACCGAAATTCATCCTGGTCGTCGTTTTGGTGGCCGGGGCCGTATACACCTTGTTTCCGCCGAGCAAGAGGCTCAAACCCGGCATCGATCTGGCCGGTGGAACCAGTCTGATCTACGCGATTGACACCACGGGGCTCGACGCCGCCGAGGAGAAGAACCTCTCGCAGAAGATGATCACCACGCTGCGCCGGCGTATCGATCCGACCAACATCCAGAACCTCGTCTGGCGCCCCCAGGGCAACACGCGGTTCGAAATCCAGATGCCCCTGGCCAGCCCGAAGACGCAGGAGAAGAGACAAGAGTACGAAACGGCACTCAACGCCCTGCTCGAGAAAAACGTAAGTCCCGCCATCATTCTGCGGAATCTGCAGTTGCCCGCCGAAGAGCGAGAGTCGGCCTTCAAGGAGATCGCACAGGACGACCCTAACCGTGTGAAGATTCTCGCGGACCTGGCAGCCGTCTACGACGAGCGCGCCGAGATGCATGAGAAGCGCGGGACGTACCAGAAGAAGCTGGCCGATCTCGAAGAGAAGATATCGCGAGCGGGCCTCGACCTCGAACGCATCAAGGCCAATCGCAGCGATTGGGCCAAACTTGCGGCCGAAGAGCTGGCGACCACCCTGAAAGACTTCCTGGGCAACGAAGAATCGCTGGCTCTGCTGACGGACTACGTCACAACCTACGCCGACCTGGCGGACGTACTGAACCGCCTGACGGCCGAGTCCGGGGTCAACGACCGCTACGACGCGGCCAAACGCAAGCTGGACCAGCTCAACCTGACGATGGATCAGATCAACTACGCGCTGGAGCTGCCTGAGGGCTCGGCCCGGCGTTCGGCTGCGATTGAGAAGCTCAAGACCGAGTTTCCTGACCGCGCCGAGGAGATCGATCAGGTAGTGACGGCCTACGCCGGCTATCGGCCTTATCGAGGCCGGCTCGACGACCCCCGGGACCTGCAACGTATGCTCAAGGGAGCGGGAATTCTCGAATTTCGCATCCTGCCTACCACAGGGCAGAGCGAGCCCAGCGCCGCGGAGATCGAGCGGTATAAGGAAGCACTGACCGAGAAAGGCCCGAAGTATGCCTCGGACAGCAGGTACGTCTGGTGCGAGATCGAGGATCCCGACGAATGGGTCGCTCCGGGAACGATCGTCGCCCCCTTCGGCGACAAACTCTACGTCCTGGCCAGCAACCGGCAGGATGAGGTCATGCTCCACACCACCGGGGGCAAAGACTGGAAACTGGAACGTGCCAAACCGACGACCGACCAGATGGGTCGCAGGGCCATCGGTTTCCTCCTGGACGATCGCGGGGGCAACATCTTCTATCGCATCACCGGGAAAAACCCGGGCCGGCCTTTGTGTATCCTGCTCGACGGCATGGCCATCTCGGCCCCCAATATCGATGAAGACAAACCGATCGGGAAAAACGTCATCATCACCGGCAGTTTCACCGAAACTGAAGTCAGCGATATGGTCAACAAGCTCAACGCCGGCTCGCTGCCCGCCCGCTTGATCGAACAGCCGATTTCCGAAAAGACCATCGGCCCCTCCATTGGAGCGGACAACCGCGACCGGGGCATTCGGGCCGGATTCATCGGTCTGATCGTCGTGATGGGTGTCATGCTCGTCTACTACGTGCTCGCCGGCGCCATTGCCGACGTGGCCCTGCTGATGAACATTCTCTTCGTGCTGGCCATCATGGCGGGACTCCGGGCCACCTTCACGTTGCCGGGCATCGCCGGTATCATCCTGACCATCGGCATGAGCGTGGACGCCAACGTGCTCATATTCGAGAGAATCCGCGAAGAGCAACGCAAGGGCTCCGGCCTGGCCATCGCCATCAGGAACGGGTATCAACGCGCTTTCCGGGCTATCTTCGACGCCAACCTGACCACGTTCATCACCGCGGCCATTCTTTACTACGTGGCCTCCGAAGAAATCAAGGGCTTCGCCATCGTCCTGATGCTGGGTATTGCATCGAGTATGTTCACGGCCCTGTTTGTGACGCGCCTCATCTTTGACATCCTCATGGCCAAACGGGTGATAAAGGACCAACTGTTGATGCTTCGCCTGATCCACGAGCCGAACGTCAACTGGATGGGTTTGCGCAAGGTGTTCCTGGGGATATCGGCCCTCCTCATCGTGGGCGGGCTGGCCGTCTTCTTCACCCGGGACGACGCCAAGAACAACAAGTACGACATCGAGTTCACCGGCGGCACCAGCGTGCAGATCAACTTGAAGGAGGGCGTTTCCCTCTCACGGCAGGACGTCCAGGACAGAATCCGCGAGATGGGGCGTCAGTTGGGCTACCCGGCTCTGGAAGCGGCCAACGTGTACAGTGTGGGCAAGTCGGGCCGGCAGTATGAGATTACGACCACGGCCACCAACAAGGTCAAAGGCGAGTTCTCGTTCAGCCCTTCAGATCCGAACGCCGAGGAGACGGTCGAGGGCGTCACAGACGCTATCGAAAAGACGCTGGCCGAGATGCGACGCGAGCTGACCGACCTGCGGGTCACCAAGACGGGCGACCGGGCCTTCACGGTCACGACCAGCCGGGTGAACCCCGTCTTGCTCGAAAGCGTGCTGCGAACCGCGTTTCCGCAGGCGCAGGTTTCCCCGCCGGAGATCGACGAAGTGGTCAACGACGCCATCCGAAAGGCCTTCGAAGGAGATCTGGAGGTGCAGGAGAATCTCCGGCCTACGATCGCTGCCACGAAAAAGATCACCCAGGAGATGATCGATCAGTATCCCGAGATCGTCGACTACATGGGCGGCCTGTGGATCGACTGCCGCATCGCACGACCGGCATCGCTGGACGATATCAGAAGCCGGATCGGAGATTTGCTGTTCAAGCCGGATACGCAGCAGTTGGTCCAGTACTCCTACGAGCTGTTCGGGCCCGATCTCAAGCAGACCGATCCCAATCAGCCTGTGCAAAGTTTCATCTATGTCAGTGCTCCCCCCGAAGTGGGGCTGCGCGAATTGGCCGAAGACGAGTGGAATCGCTTCGTCGAGAACGAAACGACGCGGGTCCGTGCCGCGACCACGATGGAGACGTCGCTGCCGCGCGTCACTCAGATCGATCCGTCGGTCGGCTCGCAGCAGAAGACCCGGGCCATGATCGCGATCGTATTGTCGCTCTCGGCCATCGTCGGTTACATCTGGCTGCGATTCGGCGATCTTCGCTACGGCTTGGCGGCCATTGCCGCTCTGGTCCATGACGTGAGCATCACGTTGGGCGCCGTGACCGCCTGCACCTATATCGCAGGCACCGTCCTCGGTGCCGCCCTGCTCGTCGGCGACTTCAAGATCGACCTGGCCATGATCGCGGCATTTCTGACGCTCATCGGTTACTCGCTCAACGACACGATCGTCGTGTTCGATCGTATTCGCGAGAACCGACACAAAGCCCGGCTCAACCCGCAGACCATCACCAACAGCATCAACCAGACGATCTCCCGCACCATTATGACGTCCGTGACCACGTTCGTGGTCGTGCTGGTCATGTATGTCTTCGGCGGGCAAGGGCTGCGAGGTTTCACATTCGCTATCGGGTTCGGCGTGATCATCGGTACGTATTCGTCGATTGCCATCGCGGCTCCCCTGCTGCTGCTGGGCGCCGCCGGCGGGCAGGACAAAGCGGCCGGCGCCAAGGCAACGAAGTCGCGGCCCAAGGCCGCCGTGCGGTGAGGCAGACGAACGAACCGGCAAGCAACGGATGCGGACGGCGGACCACATGTTCCGGTCGTACAATGAGCAAGGATTATAAAACAGGATTGATCGTGGGGCTGGCGGTGGCGGTCGTCGCTCTCGGCTGGCTGGCGACCCGACCCAGTCTGAGTCCGCAGGCACGGATGCTGCGGTCGGCCAGGGCAAACGCGACGGAAGCCCTGCCCCCTGCCGATGAAAAACCGGCCGACGAACCCTCGCCTTCCCGGGAAAAGCCCGTCGCCGAGACAACGGCGCCATCAAGCCCGCCGGTGGCACCAGCCGACACCGACGTGCTGGCACAACTGCTGCCGGAATCGCAAACGCCCGGCGCGAACGAGCCTGTGCAAAGTCCACCCCGCCCCCGTGACCTGACGATCTACGAAAAAGAGGAGAAAATCCAGACCACCCGATTCCATATCGTGCGAAAAGACGAAACCCTCTCCGCCATTTCGCAGCAATACTACGGCTCGCCCAACCAATGGCGGAAGATCGTGGAGGCCAACAAGGACACGGTCAAGGATGCCAACAAGATCAGCCCCGGGATAAAACTCATCATTCCGGACTGAGCGCCGCGCTGCGCCCGCCGCATCCAGTCCCCTCGCCACACAAGGCCCGGTGGCCGCATCGTCTCCGGTCATATGCTCCGGGCCGCCTCGCGGTCGACAAACCACGTGATCTTGTCCAGGGCTGGCCATAAAACGTGAATCGGATACTTCACCTCATCCGGCTCCCCGGTCAACACCGCGTGCAACGTATCGGCCTTCTCTGCTCCCGATACCAGAACCGCCAGACACCGGGCGGCGCACAAAACCGGATGCGTCAGCGTGATGCGGCTGAGCGCATCGCCCAAAACGTATACAACGCAGGCCAGATCCTCGGTGTCAAACGGGGCGTACGAATTCGGGAAGAGCGATCCGGTGTGACCGTCGGTCCCCATGCCTAAAACGACCAGGTCAAAGGAAGGGATCTGCCCCTCTCGAAGACCGAAGACGTCCCGGATCGTCTGCGCGTACGTGTGCGCGGCAACCTTGATGTCGTCGTATTCGGTGGGAATTCGGTGGACGTTGTCCGGCGGGATATCCACCTTGCTCAGGAACGTATCGGCCGCCAGGCGATAGTTGCTGTACGGCGAGTCGGGTGCAACGTAACGCTCATCGACCCAGAAAACCTGTACTTTCTCCCAGGGCAGGGATTGCGTCTCCGGTGTGGCAGGCAGCAATTCGAAGAAACGTTTGGGCGTGCTTCCGCCGGACAGCGCCACAGAGAAGCTGCCCCGCAACGCAATTGCATCACGGGCTGCAGAAGCAAACAGTCTGACGGTTTGCCGGGCAAGATTCTCGGCATCGCAGGCGACCCGGACATTCGGTTTGAATTTCGCCGTCGTTTCCATAGCTTCGCCACCTTATCAACCAACATGACTCGCGACTTGGAAGTTGTCGATTCCGGTCGAACAGGCACGTAACCACCCCCCCCCCGGTCGAAAGCACCTTCCGGCGTGGAACAGCAGTCGGTTGCAAGGCCATAACCCACCGCTTTCCTTAAACGGCAAACGCAACCAACATTATCCTACCGCCGCTGAAGAGATGTCAACAAAATATCGGGCCGCTCCCAAAATAGTGTGCGAGGAATAATCCTGGCATGGTCAGGCTGCCGTTCGTTGTGCTTTCCAGTAATCGCGCCAAAGACCGCTATGATACAAGGCTCATCCGGTTTTTGGGTACTTTTCATGGTGGGCACCAGTCGGAATTTCCGCGACGATGCGGATTGGGGGATTCGGTCAGGGACGTTGGTTTTTCTGGAACCAGCGCAGGAGCAGTTGCATGCGCTTTCCGGGCGTGTCCGTGGGGCGACGGTTGTTGCGGTCCGGGCCGTGCTCGACGCTCCAGCCGTCCCACTCGCGGAAGGCGTGATACGACCAGTCCCAGCCGTATTGCTCGAACAGGTCAATGACGTCCCGCAGATAGTAGTAGCCGCTGTCGCCCGGCGCCCAGCGAATGACGCTGAACTCGCCGACGTAGACGTGCACGTTGAAGGCCTGCTGAAACTCGATGGCGGGCCGCATCTCCTCGCGCAACCTCTCCTTGTCCCACCGCTCGCCGTCGATGAGGCCCGGATACGCGATCCCGGTGCGGTCGTTGTGGACACCCTGGTGCGTGAAATTATGCGGCCGGTACATGTGGAAGCTGTAGATCACCCGGTCCAGATCCAACGGTTCGAGCCAGTCGAAGCCGTCGGGCCCGCCCCAGGGACTCGGCTCGAAAACGACGGGCTTGCCCGGATCGACCGCCCGAATCGTCTCGGCCGCTCTCGCAGCAAGGTCGCGCCAGTTCAGCAGACCGTCGGCCACGACGCCTTCCACCGCCTCGTTGAGCAGGTCATACGCGTAGACGACGCGACGCCCCTTGTAGCGGCGGGCGATTCGGTCCCATACCGCCACCAGCTTGTCCTGGTAGCGTTTCTCCTGAAACATGCGGCAGACGCCGCCCCGGGCCCGTCCGCCCGGCGGGGTATGCAGGTCCACCAGCACCTCAATGCCGTACTTCTCGCACGCTGCCAGCGCCTTGCCGCACTCGGCCAGCGCGCCGTCCAGCCACCGGTCGTAAGCCTCCAGGTCGGCAGCCCACTGCTCGGCCTGCTTCATCGGCGTCCAGTTCAACTGCCAGCGAATCTGGTTGACGTTCCACATCAGGGCCAGGTCGCGGATGTCACTCTCGCGAAACCGCGGTCCGTACATCACACCGCGCAAGCGGGGCAGGTCGTGACCTTTGAATCGCGTCTCGCTGCGCCGGCCTTTGCGCTCGGGCCTGCCCACGACGATTGCGGCGTCAGCGTCCCGAGGTCGCACGCTGATTCATGTACTGCTTGTAGAGGGCCAGAACCCGGGCATCGGACGCTCCTTTTGTCACGACCAAACGCGAGTGCGCGGTTGAGGTCCGGCCAGCTTTGATGTCCCGGCCGAAGAGGGACAGGTAGAGCGAATAATGGCCTTCCCCTTCGTAGGGCGTGGCGATGGCAAAGCAGTCCTCCGGCGGCGCCATCAGAATCACCGTCACGTCCGTCGCGCCGCCACGTCGCACGCAAACGGGAGCGGCCAGGTGCGGCATGATCGCCCAGTCCACCGGGTGCGGCTCCTTCGTCCACCGCCCGTCCCGGATGATCTCAACGACATCTTCATCGCGCGGGAACATCTGCCAGTCGCCGAATGACTTCCGCGCCGCCAGAAAGCCCGGCTTTCCCGAAGCCTCCGGATTCTCGCGCACATACACGAAGGGCGAGCGGAGGCTCTCGTGGAAATACGACGCCAGAAACACCTCGAAGTTCTTCAGGTCCTTCTCCGCCTTGACGGTGGTCTCGACGTCGAGCGTCTGCGCGTCGTTCCAGTGATACCGGGTGCTCAGCTCGAACGGACGGGCCTCGGCCGCGGGCCACGTGACCGCAACGGCGCCGTCGGACAACAGCCGGGCGGTGCTGGCGCAATTCCAGCCGGCGGTCCAGTGACGCTTGTCGGTCGTGAAAACCCGATACGTGCTGAGAATGCCGACGCCTCGATCCACCCTCGCGCCCGACGCAGCGTGCACGACCCCGGACAGGCCGAGCGACTTGCCGCCCTGCCGCAGCTTGCCGCGCAGGAGACCCGTGTCGAACGTGTACTCCCCGCTCACACCCGGCGCGAACGCGAGCCTGTTCAACCGGGCCTTCTCCTGCATCACAACGGCGCCGGGCTGCCCCGTCGCCCAATCGGCAGGCAACACGAGCATCCAGAGCGCCGCAAGCAACAGCGGGCCGGCATAGCCGGCCCGCCGGCGTCTATTCCGTTGTGCCTTACTTCCCGGCATCGCTATCGACCGAGGCGGCAACGCGGAAACCGATGAGATCCATCTGAGGCAGCCACCAGATGCTCTTGGGAATCTGCGGATCGTTCATGCGCCACCAGTCTTCCTCGAAGGCGCGAGCCGCACAGCGCAGCGCCGAGGCCTCACTGTCGTAGAACCCGCCGCGAGCGACATGCACGTCGCCGCTTTCGGGCCCCTTCGGATCGACGACCGGCTGGTTCCCGGCCGCCTCCTGGTACGCGGTCGGACTGTAGAAATCGTGGACCCACTCCTGCACGTTGCCCAGCATGTCGTAGAGCCCCCAGGCGTTGGGCTTGCGGGTGGCCACCGCGTGCGGTTCCAGGTCCGCGTTGTCCTGGTACCACGCGTACTCTTCGAGTCCGTCCGCGTTGGCACTGACACCGAACGCCATGTCGCTGCCGGCCCGGGCGGCGTATTCCCACTCGGCCTCGGTCGGCAGGCGGTACGTCTTGCCCGTCTTCTGCGACAGCCAGCGGCAGAACGTCATCGCATTGTGCCAGGTCATGGCCATGGCCGGATGCTTCTTGCCGAATCCCATCGTCATGTCGCCATACACGGGCGTCGGCCCCGTGACGGCGTCCACGCCCTCGGTCGCCGGCTTGTCGTTCTTCTGCGATTCCTGGACGTCCAGGAAATCCTTCTTGGCCGTCCCCGTTTCCTGGTAGTAGGCCAGGAACAGATCAATGGTCGTCTCCGTCGTGCACAGGTAGAACGGGCTGATCTTCACTTTGTGTTGAGGGCCCTCATGATCGGCCCGGCCGGCCTCGTCCGCCGGGCTGCCCATCGTGAATGTGCCGCCGGGGATCAGAACCATATCGAGAGAGAGCTTTTCGCCCTCTTTCGTCGTGATGGTTTCGGTGTACTTTTTGGGCAGCTTGCCCTGGGCCGCCGCAGCGCCGGTCGCCGCGACAACACCGACGGCCACGACCGCCAAAAGGACATGTGTCCATGCTCCACGTATTTTCACGTTCAATCTCCTCAAAACATTTCTGTACGTACTACAACCCGACGGGCACCGGCCCGGCGGGATCACGTCAAATCAGATTCGTTACGCCCGGCACCGGTACGGGATAGCTGCCGTTGGCGGCCAGCTTGACCGGCGGCTCCATGCCATCGTGACAATCTTCCGGCTTGGGCGGATAGTAAAAGTCGGAGGCGGTGATCTGCTCCCAGGTCACTTCGTCACCCGTGTAGCACGAAATCTGCCCCATGATCGTGGTCGTCGTGCTGGCGACCATATAATCGCCGTTGTTGACGGGTTTGCCCGACCGGATCCCCTTGAAGAGCACGTCGTGCTCGATCTGATAGGGATTGCACCGCCCGCTCCAGCGCCACTCGTTCTCGCCCCAGATGCGGCAGCCCGTGATGCTGGCCCTGCCCTTGCTGCCCAGGATGATGCTGGAGGAGTTGTTGTAGCACCCTGTCGTGGTGCGGCAGAAGGCGTAGATCGGCACCCCGTTGGCGAATTCGTACACGACCGAATGGTGGTCGAAGACGTCGCCATAGATCGGTTTGGTCATGGAGGAGCGACCGCCCAGGCCGTGGCACTTGACCGGCGTCTGGTCCTGCATCGCCCAGCGGGAGCGATCTATGTTGTGCACGAGCGACTGGGGCACGTCGTCGCCGGAGAGCCAGCGGAAGTGGTACTGCGTGCTGCATTGCCATTCGACCTCCGACAGCCCCGGCTGGCGCTCGATCACGCCGTACGGGCCGCGCAGGAAGTTCTCCTCGATCGCGACCACGTCGCCGATGGCGCCGTCGTGGATTCGCTTGACCGTCTCGGCGTAGCCCGTGTGATAGCGGCTGTGCAGGCCCGAGACGAGGCACAAGCCCTTCTGTTTGGCTAATTCGGAGGTCTTTCGCATCAGCTTCATCCCGGCCGGGTCGATCCCGTGAGGCTTTTCCACGAATACGTGCTTGCCCGCCTGGATCGCCGTGAAGGCGTGCAGCGGGTGGAACTTGGCCGCGTTGGCGATCACGACCACGTCCGACGCTTCAATGACGTGCTTGTAGCCGTCGAAACCGGCGAAGCAGTGATCGTCGTCCACGATGACCTGATCGCCCTTCTGTTGCTTCAGGATCGACCGCTTGCTCTTGACGCGGTCCATGAAGATGTCGCACATGGCGACCAAGCGGGCGCCCGCGTCGGCGGTAAGGGCCTGGGCCGCGGCGCCGGTATTGCGTCCGCCGCAGCCGATCATACCTACCTTGATGATATCGCTGCCGCCGGCGTGGACCCGGCTGCTGAGACCCAAGGCCGCCGCCGATGCCACTGCCGTGGACGTCTTCAGGAAATCCCGTCGCGTCGTGGCCGTGACCTTGCTTGATTCGTCTGCCTGTCCCATGTTGCCTCCTTTTCGGTAAGCCTTTGTGACCCTTATTGTACCAAAGCTCCGGCCCAGCCTTCCCTCGCAATCGGCTGCGGCCGGATTGCCGGGTCGGACCCCAATCGGCCCCTATGCTACCCGCTTCGCCGCTGAAATTCAAGTGGTCTGCCCGCCCGGAAAATTCGGGCCGAGCCTGGGCAACCGGGCGTTCCATACCCTTGAAATCCAGTCGGATTGTGATATGCTGTGAAATTCCCGGGCGCCGCGCACGAGCGGCCGGCTTTCATGGAGGTTTCGCATGAAATGTACTTGTATGTTCCATTCATTGATGCTGATGCTCCTGACCGCAATTCTGCCTGCCTGCGCCGGACGGGCCAAAGCCCCCCCTGCCGAGGCACAGGCCGAGGAAATCCTCCGTATCACCGGCGTGCATGGGGGGATTTTGGTTCATTTAGGCTGCGACGACGGCCGACTAACCGCCGCACTGCGCGCCGACGATCGCCTCACGGTTCACGGACTCGATTCCGATCCGACCCACGTCGAGAAGGCCAGGGCCTATATCCAGGCACAAGGTCTGTACGGCCCGGTCTCCGTTGAGACCTTCTCGGCGGCGACCCTGCCCTATGCAGACAATCTCATCAACCTCGTTGTCGTGCAGAAGGCCGGCAAGGTCTCGAAAGGCGAGATCATGCGCGTGCTGGCGCCGGGCGGCGTGGTCTGTTTCCAACGCGAAGGCCGATGGCACAAGGACGTCAAAGCCTGGCCCGACAACATCGACCAGTGGACGCACTTTCTCCACGACGCGAGCAACAACGCGGTGGCCGACGACGCCGGGGTCGGTCCCCCCCGAGGCCTCCAGTGGGTCGCTCCTCCGCTGTGGTTGCGCAGCCACGAGACGCCGTCGGGCATTCAGGCCTCGGTCTCCGGAGGCGGCCGCCTCTTCTACCTCTTCGACGAGGGCCTCATCGGCATTACGGACGAGCGTCTGCCCGACCGGTGGTCGCTGGTCTGTCGCGACGCGTTCAACGGCAAGTTGCTCTGGAAGCGGCCGATCGAGGCGTGGGGCTGGCGTCAGTGGAGCCTGAAGCGTTACCGGGGTACAGACTGGACGAAGCTGCGGTCCGCACGCACGGACGTGCCGAACGAAAACCAGCGTCGCATCGTCGTCGAGGGCGAGCGGCTCTACACCACGCTGGCCTACGATGCGCCGCTGTCGATTCTCGATGCGGCCACAGGCCGGACCATTGCCACGGAGGATGCCACGCGCGGCACGCGCGAGATCCTGCTGAGCCAGGGCGTTGTCGTTGCTTATACGCGTTTTGCCGGGAATCAAGATGCCGAGGCAACGGCGTTGGTTGCCCTGGACGCCCGGACGGCGAAGGTGCTCTGGGAGCAGCCGGTCGGCGCGATCCGTCCTCTGTCGTGGGCCATTGACAACGGGCGGATCGTACACCTCAGCGGCAACGACCTGGTCGCCCGGGAGCTGCGAACGGGCCGCGAGTTGTGGACGATCCGGCCCAAAATGACGCGGCCGCGCACCCTGGTGACCGTGGACGACGTGGTCGTCATGCAAAACGGCAAATCGGCGGCGGCCTACGATGCGACCGACGGCGCGCTGCTCTGGCAAAAGACCGCTCCGGCGATCCGCGGCGCCGAAGGAGACGATCTGTTCGTCATCGACGGGTTGGTCTACCGGGGCATCCTCTGCGTCGACGAGAACGGCAAACCCGTGGGCAAGAGCGCCAACGCGCTGGTCGTGGGCTGGGACTTGCGCAGCGGCCGGGAGGAAAAACGCATCTTCGTCGAAAACCTGCGCAGCCCCGAGCACCATCATCGCTGCTATCGAAACAAGGCCACGAGCCGATATTTGATCAGTTCGTACGAAGGCGCCGAATTTCTCGATTTCCAGGGCGACAACCACGGGCAAAACAACTGGCTGCGCGGCGCGTGCCGGTACGGGATGATGCCCTGCAACGGCCTGCTGTACGTGCCCCCGGATCAGTGCTTCTGCCAGCCCGGGGGCAAGCTGCTGGGCTTTGCGGCGTTGAAGCCCATCTCGAATGACGCGGGTACGCTCGTTGCGGATGACCGGCGTCTGGAGAAGGGCCCGGCCTACGGCGCCGTCACCGACGTGGCGGCGGACGCTGCGAGCGACTGGCCGACGCACCGTCACGATCACGCCCGCAGAGGCACGACAACGGCAGCGGTTCCGTCCGACCTGACGGTTCGCTGGAAGGCGACACTGAAGGGCAAGCTCACCGCCCCCGTGGCCGCGGCGGGCAAGGTGTTCGTGGCGCGGTCGGACGCCCACACGCTCTACGCGCTGGACATGGCCACCGGCGACGTGGCGTGGCGCTTCGTCGCGGGCGGCCGCATCGATTCGCCCCCGACGCTCTACCGGGGCCTTGTGCTGCTGGGCTGTCGTGACGGACGCGTGTATTGCCTCCGGGCCTCCGACGGTCGGCTCGTCTGGCGGTTCCTGGCGGCCCCGCGCGACCGCCGCGTCGCCTCCTTCGACCAGATCGAATCCGCCTGGCCCGTGCACGGCAGCGTCCTCGTCGACAACGGCATCGCGTATTTCACCGCCGGGCGGTCCACCTATCTCGACGGCGGAATCCGCGTCTACGCGCTCCAGCCGCACACGGGAAAGATCCTCCACAAGACAGTGCTGGAAGGACCCCACCGAAACATCGAAAGCGACCGAGACATGGCCTTCTTCGTCGGCGGGGCCAACTCCGACGTGCTCGTCAGCGAGGGCGGATCGCTGTACATGCGCCAGAAGAAGCTGACGCCCGACCTGAAAGAGGTGAAGCCGGAGATCCTCTCGAGCAAGGGCGCGCAGGACGTGGGCCTGCACATCTTCTCGACCGCCGCCCTGCTGGACGGGTCGTGGTACAACCGCACGTTCTGGATGTACTCGAAGCGCTGGCCCGGCTTTCAGTTGGCCAATCAGGCCTCGAAGTCCGGGCAACTGCTCGTGGTCGACGAGGAGAAAACGTACGCCGTGCGCACGTTCTACCGGCGCAACGTCCACAGTCCGATGTTCATGCCGGCCCGGGAGGGGTACTTGCTCTTTGCCGACCTCAACACCAACGAGCCGCAGATCGTGGGCGAGCCGGGCTCGACCGAGCCGGTACGATGGTTGCCGCAATCGGACTACTCTCGGGCGCGAGGCAACGAGGTGCGAAAACTGGAGAGCGAAGCCTTCGGGCTGGACAAGATGATCGGCTACACGCGGGCCAAACCCCCGGTCTGGACGTGCTGGCTGCCGGTGCGCATTCGCGCGATGGTCAAGGCGGCAGACGTCCTGTTCGTGGCCGGGGCGCCCGACGTGCTGGACCCGAAAGACCCGTACGCCGCGTTCGAGGCCCGCAGAGGCGCGCGGCTCGTGGCGGTTGCCGCCGCCGACGGCAAAAAGCTCGCGCAAGCGCAACTGGCTTGCCCACCGGTATTTGACGGCCTGATCGCCGCATCCAACCGCCTGTTCGCTTCTCTCGAGGACGGCAGCGTGGTTTGTCTGGGCGGTCGCGAGGTGGCCAAGGGCAAGCGGTGAGTCGCGCTCCATCGAACGCGATTTTCGCCCCGTAGCCACGAGAGGCTTGCAATCGCAGCCGATACGTGGTTTATTCGTCAATAATTTACTGTGAGAAAGCGTCTTACAGAAAGAGCATTGGAGAGCTTATTATGGTGAAAAAACAAGCACTTACACGACGAGAACTCCTGAAGAGTTCGGCAGCAATGGCTGGTTCCGTCGCCCTGACGGGCATGGCCCCTCTGGCGTACGCACAGGGCAGCGATGCGATTCGCGTCGGTGTCATCGGCTGCGGCGGGCGAGGCTCCGGCGCCGCCAACGACTGCGTCAGTTCCTCGAACGGCGTGAAGATCGTGGCCCTGGCCGATGCCTTTGAAGACCGCCTTCGAGGCCTCAAGGGCAAGTTCAACGTCCCCGACAGCCGGTGCTTCGTCGGGTTGGACGCGTACAAGAAGCTGCTGGCGCTGGACGATGTGAACCTGGTCATTCTGGCGACGCCTCCGGGCTTTCGGCCGCCGCAGCTTGCCGAGGCGATCCGGCGCGGCAAGAACGTGTTCATGGAGAAGCCCGTGGCTGTTTGCCCGGCGGGAATCAAGATGGTCATCGAAGCGTCCGAGATGGCCGCGCAGAAGGGCCTCGCCATCGTCGCCGGCACCCAGCGCCGCCACGAGCCGAAGTACGTCGAGACCATGAAGCGCATCCACGACGGCGCCATCGGCGAGATCGTCTCGGCCCAATGCTACTGGAACCAGGGCGACCTCTGGGTCAAAAAGCGTCAACCCGGCCAGGGCGACGTCGAGTGGCAGATCCGCAACTGGCTCTACTTCACCTGGCTCTCGGGCGACCACATCTGCGAGCAGCACGTCCACAACATCGACGTGGTCAACTGGGCCTTCAAGGACGTCCTGCCCGAGCAGGTGCACGGCCAGGGCGGCCGGCAGTTCCGCACCGGACCCGAATACGGGAACATCTTCGACCACTTCGGCGTCGAGTTCTTCTATCCCGGCGACGTCCGCACCATCAGCATGTGCCGCCAGATCAAAGGCACCACCACCAACGTCAGCGAGCGCGTCGTCGGCACCAAGGGTTCGAGCAACTGTGCCGGCGTCATCGAGGGCGAGAACGCCTGGCGCTACGAAGGCCCCAACCCGAATCCGTACGTGCAGGAGCACGCCGACCTGATCAAGAGCATCCGCGCCGGCCAACCCCTCAACGAGGGCAAGCGCATCGCCGGCAGCACCCTCTGCGCCATCATGGGACGTGAGTCGGCCTACTCGCGACAGCAATTCAAGCAGTCGTGGTTCATGAGCCGATGCACGCTGAACCTGCTACCGCCCGATGACCTCAAGCTCAGCGATGCCAAGCCCGTTCCGCCGTTCGCCGTGCCCGGCAAGTACCAGTTGCCCGGCTTTCCTCAGAAGAACAAGAGGCGTGGGTAGTCGGCGACGGACTCGTGCTGGTTCTCCAGAAAATGGCTCGAAGACACCGAACGAAGGAGATTTCAAATATGTCATCATCACAGACCAACCAAGGCAAATCCAGGACGAACGCAGGCGTCGCTGTCGGTGCCGTGGCCGCGGCGCTCGGTCAGGCCGCCCACGCTCAGGGTACGGGCAAGATTAAGATCGGGCTGCTCGGCTGTGGCGGACGAGGCAACGGCGCCCTGCGCCAGTGCCTCCAAGCCGACCCGGGCATTGAGGTCATCGCCCTGGCCGACCTGTTTGAGAACAAGGTCCGAAGCACCCGCGACCGGATCGCGCGGGACGAGAAGTTCAAGGGTCGCGTCAAGATCGACGACGACCACATGTTCTGGGGCTTCGACTGTCACGAGAAGCTGGCCCGGTGCGAGGCGGACTTGCTGCTGATGGCGACGGCCCCGGCCTTTCGCGGGCGGCAGATGCTCGCGGCCGTCAACGCCGGCAAGCACATCTTCACCGAGAAGCCCGTAGCGACCGACGTGGCTGGCTGCCGCGAAGTCATGGAGGCCTCCCGCATCGCCAAAGAGAAAGGCCTGGCGATCGTCTGCGGCACGCAGCGGCGTCACGAGTTCGCCCGCGTCGAGCTGATGAAGCGCATCCACGACGGTGCCATCGGCGAGTTGGCCGGCGGCCAGTGCTACTGGTACGGCGGCGGCATCTGGTTCCGCGGCTACCAGGAAGGCCTCAGCGAGCTCGAATGGCAATGTCACAACTGGTATCACTTCACCTGGCTCTCCGGCGACCAGATCTGCGAGCAGCACATCCACAACATCGACGTGCTGAACTGGTGTTTCAACGGCCCGCCGGTCGAGATCACGGCGCTGGGCGGCCGCGGCTGGCGCAGCTTCAACGATGGTCAGATTAACGTCGCCAAGGACGTCTGCCGCAAGTACAACAACGGCAGCGACGCTGCCTGGGAAAAGTACAACGGCGATATCTGGGACCACATCTTCGCCGAGTTCCGCTACGCCAACGGGGCCCGCTGCCTGAGCTTCAGCGGACACAGCCCCGGCACCGGACGCAACGGCGAGAAGATCGTCGGGACCAAAGGCACCAGCGATTGCCGCATGAGCATCTCCGGCGAGAACGCTTGGCGCTACGAGGGCCCGAACGTCAACGGCCAGCAGCAGGAGCACGTCGATCTGATCAAGAGTATCCGCAGCGGCAACGTCCTTAATGAGGGCCAGCGGATCGCCGAGAGCACACTGACGGCCATCGGCGCCCGCATCTCCGCCTTCACCGGCCGGCGACTGAGCTGGAAATGGCTGATGAACGCGTCCAAGCAGGACCTCGTTCCCAAGCAGGATCAGATGAAGCCGGGGCCCGGCATCTTCCACAACGTCGCCACCGGTTGCGACCCGCTCGTGTAGCGTCGCTTGTGACTTTCGCTGCGATTCCAATCGCGGCACGGTTGTCAATCCCATCGGCCGGCATATCCTTCCGGGTGTGCCGGCCGGTTCTCCTTACCTTCGAGGCCGGCGCATAGCGCACGGATTAGGGAAAATTCTTACGCGACAGGATTCTGTCATCCTGAGCCGCAGGCGAAGGATCTGGCCTGCGAACGGGAAATCTTTCGAGGTCGCAGAGCAGATCCTTCACTACGCTGCGTTCAGGATGACACACTGGGCGAAGGTCAAACATAACTGAACTTTTGCAAAATGGAGATTAGGCTTACTTTAGGGAGGAAAAATCTT
>CAYPZL010000082.1:0-23466 GCA_964415045.1 uncultured Pirellulales bacterium
GGCCAGAAACGCGGCTTTGTTGCTTCCAATCAGGCTATGTCGCGCTGTCGTACTAATCTCCATTTTGCAAAAACTCTACTTTATACTAAAGCTGCGGTCCGGTGGTCTTTATTGGCAGAATGGGCCGAACTCGATGGTTTCGACAGCAGGCACGTGAGTGGCCGATGTTCGAAGATAAAGTGCTCCTATGGCAGTACAACGGCGGCAGGACCAAAGCCTTGCGGCGCATCTACGCCAAGTACAAAGGCAGCCTGACGACGCTGGCGACCGTTCTCCTGTACGACAAGAGCGTCGCTGAAGACGTGGTCCACGACGTGTTTACGGCGTTCGTCCGCTCCTGCGGCACGCGAGACGCGTCGCGCCCTAATTTGCCGGCAGGGAGATTTCGGCCCAGTGGGCGGCTTCGAAGCGCCAGTCGGTGGGCTGGTTGATCAGTTCGAGCTTGACGGTCTTTCCGGCGAAGGCGGACAGATCGACATCGACCTGCACCCAGCCCAGCGTGGCGGTTTCGGGCCCTATGGTCTGGCGGAGCAACTGGCGTCCGTCAGCTTTGACAATCAGGTCCCAGTCGCCGCGGGGGTCGTGGCCCACGACGAGCTTGAGCGTGTTTTCGCCGCCGGCGGGCAAGGTTACGGTCCGGGTCAGGACGCAGCCGATATCCTCACTGAGCGGATGCGTCACGAGGACGTTCTTTCGTCCGCGTAGTTCCGCGCGGAGCCCCGGATCCATATCGTGGCCGCACTTGGTGACCTTCCACCCGGGGGCGAACTTCTCGATGGCCTTGGAGAGGTCCCGGCCGACGAGTGCCGTGATTTTGGCCATTTCCTCTTCGGTGAAGCGGCTGTCGGCCGCCGGACGCGGCTCCCAGCACTGCTCCAGGGCGCTGGGACGGGGCCTTTGCCGGGGAATCACAAACCACTCCTCGCCGTCGCCGTCCACCTCGATCCGGCCGCCGGAGTTGACGACGGCCTCGCGGACCAGCCGCTCGCACACGTCGATCAGCGTCGGGAAGTTGTAGGGCGTATGACTGAATTTGCCCGAAGGGTCGAGCGCGATCTTATACTTCTCGGGCAGGTTCGCAAAACCGATGGTGGAGAAGAGGACGCCGCCGGCGTTGGAGGGGTTGCAGTCCGAATCCTGGCCGCAGCGGGTCGAAATGATAATCGTCTGATCGGGATCGCCCTTCCCGTACAGCAGTCCCATGACGATGTAGGCGCCGTTGATCTTGGCATCGATGTTGAAGTCGCCCTGGGGCCCGGAACAGGAGAAGCGGCGGTAGTCCGGGTTCAGGTGATACTTCTCGTTGATGAGTTGCCAGGTTTTGGTCCAGTCGTCCGGATACTGCCGGTACCACTTGAGAACGTCACGGATGCACTCGTAATACTGGCTGCCTTCGGGGATGCAGCGCAGGCCGGCCTTGACGATCTCGACTACGTCGTCCTCGAAGAAGGCCTCGGCGTACATACCACCGACGAACTGGCCACCGTAGAGACCGTCGCCATAGTTCATCAGGCGTCCGAACTTCTCGCCCAACTGAATAGCGACGTTGGGCAGGCCCGGCGAGATCAGGCCGGCGTAGTCGGCCTCGATCTGGTAGTCGATGTCATCGGCGTGCTTGTTGAACTGCGGATGTCCCGAGTCGGGCGGCGCGATGCCGTTGCGGAGGTTGTCGCGTCCGGCCCGGTTGGCGTGCCAGAGCGGATAGCCGCTGTTGGCGAAGTCGATGCCCGCCTGGCGAATGGAGACCTCGAAGCCGTAGAGCTCCAGCGTCCGCAGAAAGGTCATTTCCACGTAGATGTCGTCCTGGCGGAACTGATTGATCAGATTGGGCCGCCACTGGGGCATGTCGCCGGCCGGGATGATGACGCCCTTGTACCGGAACTCGGTCGGCCCTCCCCAGCCGACACCGGCCATCTGCCCTATCCAGCCGGCTTTCATCTTATCCACATACTCATCGACGCGAATCCGTCGGTGGCCGGTAGGTAATACCCGCATTTTGCCCACCTCGGGGCCCTTACAGCCAGCCAGACCGGCCAGCGCCACAACAGCGACAGTCACCAGAAGACCTCGATTCATGATACACCTCCTTTGCTGGCGTTCGCGGGGCCAAACACACGTGCGGTGGCAAACCATCCACCGGTTTCAAGACCGAAAAGGACGTTCATGACCGCACTTATACCCCGGTGGGAACGATCCGTAAAGCGAAAACGGCACGCGAAATCGCGGCTCAGGCACGCACGCGGCAGAAGTAGGGCGGGTTCTCAACCCACGCGGTGAGACGCCGCCTGCACAAACGCGTGGGTCAATCCCGGCGCGCCGGGGCTACAATTCGGTACGCCGCTACCGAGTCCTTTGGCCGACGAAGGACGGTATCGGGGGGCCCGCGAGCGTCTCACACATCCGGCGCGCTTATTTCGAGGTGCACGTTGCAATAGGGCCGGCAGTCGCTATAATTGTCCGAGAAGCCGGGGGTAACTTCGGAATGATTTCAGTGGTGATGCGTTGGCAGACAGAGCAATGGTAAAATGCCGGATGCGATATGCAGCCTTGGCGCTGTGCGCGGTCCTGGTGTGCGCCCACGGCGTCTCGGCCAAAACGTGGCGGCTCAAGGCCGACAAAGGGTGGCAATCGGTCTCCGACGACCCCGAGGAGCAGTTTCTACACGCCATGGCCGAGATCAAGAACCTCGTCTATGCCGGTGAGTCGAAAGAGGCCAGGAAAGCCCTGGAACAGCTCAAGGAGGAATTCCCGGAACGGGTCGGGCCCGACACCGAGCTTTTCATCGACGGTGAAATCTACTACTGGCAGGATCGCTACGCCAAGGCCATGGCGAAGTACGAGAAGCTGCTCAAGGACTTCCCCGGCAGCGAATTCGTCGCGCCGGTGTTGGAGCGGGAGCTCGTCATCGGGCAAGCCTACCTTAACGGCCGGAAGAAGAAAGTTCTGGGCCTGATCAAGATTTCCGGGCATGCCGAGGGCGTCGAGATCATGGAACGGATCTCCGACCGGGCGGGCCTGGACGACCCCAACAGCATCGGCCTGGACGCGGCTCTGGCGGTGGCCGAGAATTTCGAGCAACGGGAACTGTACCTGGAGGCCTACCTCAAGTGGTCGGAAATCGCCTCCTACTGGGAAACCGGCCCCGTCGGCAAAAAGGCCCTGTACCGCATGGCGGAGAACAATCTGGCGGCGTACAACGCCCCTCCGGTCGGAAGGAGACACTATTTCGACGCCTCGAAGCTGACGACGGCGAAGACCTACTACGAGCGGTTTGCAACGCTCTATCCCGAGGACGCTAAAACCAGCGGCGTGCCGGACAAGGTCCGCCAGATCGACGAACAGATGTCCTACAAAGAGTTGACGATCGCACAGTATTACCAGCGCATCGGGGAAGACCGGGCGGCGCGGCTCTATTTCGAGACGGTGATCCAGAACTGGCCCGAAACCGAGGCGGCCGAGCAGGCCCGCGAGGCCCTCGAGCAAAGTATTCCAGGGGAGCAAGCCGGTGACAACGAAGTCCCATAACACACGAGCCGTAACATCCGCTCTGGCCCTGAGCCTGCTGCTGGTATCGACGGCCTGGCTCCTGCCCGGCTGCGGCAGCCCCGCCGGCTACTCCAGCGAATCGCTGTTCCCGGACGACGTCCGAACCATCTGCATCGAGATGTTCGACAACCGCAGCTTCCGGCGCGGCGCCGAGTACGCGGTCTCCGACGCCCTGGTCAAACGCGTCGCCTCGCAGACGCCCTACAAGATCGTCTCCGACACCAACCGCGCCGACAGCGTGATGAGCGGACAACTCGTTTCCATAAGCGAATCGATTCTCACCCTCGAGCGGGAGATCGGCCGGCCCCTGGAGAAGGAGGTCGTGCTGACCGCCGTGGTGAACTGGAAGAACCTGCAAACCGGCCGATTGATGATCAACAACAAAACGGTGGTCGCCAGCGCCAGTTATTCCGAGTTTCAGGGCCAGGACTTCACCTACGCCTCGGCCGTCGCGGCAAACAAGCTGGCCCAAAAGATCGTAGAGCTTATGGAAAATCAATGGTAATATGAGCCACGGCTCGCGCCGGCAGCCCGGCGGACGAAGGCCCAATCGGAAAACCGGTTAGTTCCCGCAGAAGAAGATGACGAAAAGGCAAGACAACCGACCCACCCAATATCGCCGCGATCCCGGCTCGCGCCCGGGCAAGAAACCCCCGCTGCCCAGCTACCGCCGCGGCCCGCTGAGCTGGCTGGTCATCGCGATCATCGTCTTTGCCGTGATGATGATGCTCCAGCAGGGACTGGTCGTCAACACGCTGCGCTGGGATCAGTTCATCGACTACCTCGAACAGGGCGAAATTGAGAGTATCGACATCGGCGATACGGAGGTCACCGGCAAGCTCAAGGAAAACTCGGCGGCGGCCCAGGAGAAGGGGTCGTTGTCGTTCAAGGTGCATTATCGCCCGGAAAGCGGCGCCAAGGAACGGCTCAACGAGATCCTCGCGTCCCTCAAGGAGCGGGCCGCCGAGGATCCGAAGTACGAGTTGAAGCAGGAGTACACCCAGCAGCGCCTCTGGCTGATCATGCTGTTGAACTGGGTCCTGCCCATACTGCTGCTGGTCGGGTTCTTCTACTTTTTCTTTGCCCGGAATCTGCGGGGCGGGGCCGGCGGCATGCTCATGTCGTTCGGCCGCAGCCGGCACCGGGTTCTCGGCAAAGACCGCGTGAAAGTCACGTTCAAGGACGTCGCCGGGATCGAAGAGGCCAAAGAAGAAGTCGCCGAGATCATCGAGTTCCTCAAGAATCCTCGGAAGTTCCAGCGGCTCGGCGGGCGCATCCCGCGCGGAGTCCTGCTGATCGGCCCTCCCGGCTGCGGCAAGACCCTCCTGGCCAAGGCCATTGCCGGGGAAGCGGACGTGCCGTTCCTGAGCATTTCCGGCAGTGACTTTGTGGAAATGTTCGTCGGGGTGGGCGCTTCCCGAGTGCGAGACCTTTTCAAACAGGCCAAGGACAACTCGCCCTGCATCATCTTCCTCGACGAGATCGACGCCATCGGCCGCAAGCGCGGCGCCAGCTTCGTCGGCGGCGGACACGATGAGCGCGAGCAAACGCTCAACGCGATCCTGGTGGAGATGGACGGATTCGATACGAACGACCAGGTCATTGTCATCGCTGCGACGAACCGGGCCGATATTCTCGACCACGCCCTGACGCGCCCCGGCCGGTTCGACCGGCAGGTCATCGTCCCCCTGCCCGATATCAAGGGCCGCGCCGAAATCCTCCGCGTCCACGCGCGTAAGGTGAAGCTGGGGCCGGACATCACTCTCGACCGGCTCGCCCGCGGAACGCCCATGTTCAGCGGCGCCGACCTGGCGGCCATTATCAATGAAGCGGCGCTGGCGGCCACGATGGGCAACAAGGAATACATCGAAATGGCCGACCTGGAGGAGGCCCGGGACAAGGTCCGCTGGGGACGCGCCAAGAAGAGCCGCGTCATCGATACGAAAGAGCGTGAAATCACGGCCTTCCACGAGGCCGGACACACGCTGGTCCAGTCGCTCCTCAAGGACGCCGACCCCCTGCACAAGGTCAGCATCATCCCGCGCGGACCGATGGGCGGGGCTACCTTCGCCCTGCCGGAGAAAGACCGCACGATGTTCACCCGGCGTTACTGCGTGGCGCTGATTCAGGTCTGCTTCGCCGGACGCATCGCCGAGGAAATCTTCTGCGACGACATCTCCAGCGGCGCCCAATCCGATATCGAGCAGGCCACCCGGATTACCCGGCAAATGGTCCTGACCTGGGGAATGAGCGACGAACTCGGGCCCGTCAGCTACGGACCCGACAACACCGCCAAGGAATCCTTCGTCGTACAAACCGAACGGGAATACTCCGAGAAAACCGCAGAACAAATCGACATTGAAGTCAAGCGGATCATGGAAGAGGCCTATAAGCAGGCCCGAACCTTAATTGAAGAGAACAGGGTCAAGCTGGAGCGGATTGCCCGCGCCCTGCTCAAATACGAAACACTCGATGCCGACGACGTCAAGCTGATCCTGGAAGGCGGCGAACTGGACAAACCTACAGTGGGCGATCTCCTGGCCGCCGAACAGGCGAAGCACAACGGTACCGCGTCCGACGGGGAAGAGAAAGGGCAAGGACAGTCTGCCGACTGATATTGCCAACTTTTTTGCCCGGAATTTCAAAATGAGAAAGAATAGCTTTCTTTGCGTATGCGCGGTCGGCGCGGCCTTTTTGAGTCTTCCGGGACTGGCTCAAACGACCGGCAGCTCAGACCAACCCGCGGGCGGCGCCGTCGAAATCGTTCGATACGAAGATGAATCGTCCCTCGCGCACCTGGAGCCGGCGCGCCTGGACGGCCGCCCCGGCGTGGCCGTCGTCTTCAAGGGAACCGACGACCTTCATTACTACGCCCGCTCCGAGACCGCCCCGGCCCTGGGCCTGCACCTGCAAGTCGAGGCCCGCGCCGACGGCATCGAGTTTGACAAGGCCGTATTTCCGCCCTGGGAAATGTTCAAAGACCCGGCGCTGGGAAACGTCGAAGTCTACGTCGGCGACTTCACCGTCTTCGTCCCGTTCGCAGAGCCGAACGAAACCGCCGCGCTCGCAACCGCGAACGTCGAGGTTAAGATCTCGGGGCTGGCCTGCACCAGCACGATCTGCCTGACGCCTTTTGAGAAGACGCTGACCGCCACGATCGCGCCGGCGGGGCAGAGCACGTGGCCACAGATCGCGTTCGAGCCGGTCGCCGCAGAACCGAATGAAGCCACACCGGCGACCCCCACCGAGCCGAACGAAGCCACGCCCGCGCCCCCCGCGGGCCAGGACGAGGAGGCGAACGGGCGCCAGGCCGTCCTGCCCTATGGCACGGGCGTCTATTACCTCCTGGCCATCCTCGCGGGGTTGTCCATCAACATCATGCCGTGCGTGCTGCCGGTGATCCCGCTGATCCTGATGCGCCTGATCGAGCAGTCCAAGCAATCGGACGGCAAGCGCATCGCCTCGGGTCTGGCCTTCTGCGTGGGAGTAATCTCCTTCTTCGCCGCCTTTGCGGTAGTCTCGGCGGTGATCAATCTGACCACGGGAAGCGTGCTCGACTTGAACAGCCTCTTCCGCTATCCGGCGGCGGTCATCGTCCTGTTCCTGGCCATCGTCTTCTTCGGCCTAGCCATGCTGGACGTAGCCACCTTGGCACTGCCGTCGGCGGTCACGAGCCGACAGGGCTCCGGGGCGGGCATCGCCGGCTCGGTGGGGATGGGCTTCTTCGCCGGGATTCTCAGCACGCCTTGCAGCGGCGCGTTGCTGGGCTTCGTGCTGGTCTGGGCGCAGACGCAGCCCCTGAGTGTCAGCAGCGCCGCCATCGTGCTCATGGGCGTGGGAATGGCGTTGCCGTACGCGGTCATCGTCCTGGTCCCCTCCCTGTTGCAGCGCATCCCCAGACCGGGAACCTGGATGGAGATCTTCAAGAAATCGACCGGCTTCCTGCTGTTCTTCATCGCGGCCAAGCTGACGCTGGCGGCGCTTCCGAAGGACCGGCTCTTGAGCGTGCTGACGTACGGGATCATCTTTAGCTTCTGCGTGTGGATGTGGAGCAAGTGGGTGGGTTTCTCCACGCCGGCGGGCAAAAAATGGGCCGTTCGCGCCGTCGCAGCAGCCCTCGCCGTGGGCGCCGGGTTCTGGCTTCTTCCGGCGGCGGGACAACCGGCCGGTGCGGCCATCGACTGGCAGAAGTACGACGCCGACGTCGTCGCACAGGCCGTGGCGCAGGAGCGCCCCGTCCTGCTGAAGTTCACCGCCGACTGGTGCACCAACTGTAAAATCGTGGATAAGCGTGTCTACCAGGACCCGCAGGTGGCCGGCCTCGTTAAGGAAAAGAACGTTCTGGCGATCAGGGCCGACACGACACTCATCGACTATCCGGCCACCGCCGACCTCAAGGAAATCTATGGCGAGGCCGGCAACGTGCCGGTCTCCATTCTCGTGCCGCCGGAGGGACCCAACCGAAAGTGGCGCGGAATCTTCGACAAGAAAGAACTGATTGACATCCTCAAGTCGCTGCCGGAGGGCGAGAAATAGATGGCAAAAAGGAAAGCACCCAATTCCAAGACGAAAACCAGAAAGAAGACAACAAAGAAAAAGGCCGGGGCCGTTGACAAAGCTGCGGCGGCGGACCGCGTGAGGAAGATCTTTCCGATACTGAAGAAAGCGTATCCGGACGCGAAAATCGCGCTGAACTTCAGCAATCCGCTCGAGCTGCTCGTCGCCACCATTCTCTCGGCCCAGTGCACCGACGTGCGCGTCAACCTCGTCACCGAGGACCTGTTCAAGAAATACCGCAGCGCCTCCGACTGGGCCCAGGCGGACATTACGCAGATCGAAGAGGACATCAAGTCGACCGGCTTTTATCGCAACAAGGCCGCCAGCATCAAAGGGGCCTGCACGCAGATCCTGGCGGAACATGACGGGCGGGTCCCCGGCACGATGGACGAGCTCGTCGCCCTGCCGGGAGTGGGTCGAAAGACCGCCAACGTGATTCTGGGCAACGCCTTCGACACGCCCGGCATTACGTGTGACACACACGTCATCCGCCTGTCACGACGTCTGGCCCTGTCCGATAACTCCGACGCGGTAAAGCTGGAGTTCGATTTGGCCGAAATAGTCCCCAGGCGCAACTGGACGGTGTTCAGTGACCTGCTGATCTTTCACGGCCGGAACATCTGCAAAGCCCGAACGCCAAACTGCAACGAGTGCCCGATCGCAGCGCACTGTCCGGCCGCCAACGAACCGGATTTGTGGTGAACCGCAGCAAGAATCTTACATTGAGAACGGACCTATGATCGACAGCCCCGACAAGCCCGTACGAGATTTGTGGCGCATCTTCCGGATCATGGCCGAGTTTACCGAAGGCTTCGAGGAGCTGGCCTCGGTCGGCCCGGCCGTATCCGTCTTCGGCTCGGCCCGAACCGAGCCCGGCCACGCACACTACCAAGTGGCCGAGCAGACCGCCCGCGAGCTGGCCAAGGCCGGGTTCGCCGTCATCACCGGGGGCGGCGGCGGAATCATGGAAGCCGCCAACAAGGGCGCCGCCGAGGCCGGCGGAACCAGCATCGGCCTCAACATCGACCTGCCCATGGAGCAAGTGCCCAACGACTATCAGAACCTGTCCATGCAGTTTCGCTACTTCTTCGTCCGCAAGGTCATGTTCCTCAAGTACGCCCACGGCTTCATCGTCCTGCCGGGCGGCTACGGAACCATGGACGAGTTCTTCGAGTCGCTCGTGCTCATCCAGACGTTTCGCCAGGCCCAGTTCCCGGTTATCCTGATGGGCGGCGACTACTGGGAAGGGCTGATCCGTTGGGTCCACGAGAAAATGCTCGACGGGTACGGATACATCTCGCCCGAAGACCTGGACGTTTTCACGGTCGAGGACGACCCGAAGGCCGCCGTCAAGATCATCACCGACTTCCGGGAAAAGCAAGGCCCGACCGGCCTGGCCATGCCCCCCGGCATGAAGAAATAGCCGAGGCGCAGAGCCAGGGGCGAATCCGCGGGAGCGGTTACCCTTCCATCACCATCTTGAGTCCCATCAGAGTGGCCAGTTCTCTGACACTCTCGATGTGATTGCCGTAGAAAACCACACGGTGGAGCAAGGTCATCATATCGCCCGCAAGCACGCCGCCGCCCCAGTTGCGTATCATCGTCCGCGCATCGGCCACCTCCGTGGTGATCTGGGTGCGACAGCCCCGGTCGTGGTAGTCGGTCAGCTCGGTGATTTTGCCGGCGGAGATCAGCATCGTGTCCAGGTTGACCAGCTTGGCGCACGTGATCTCCTGCCCCACCCGCATCTGCACCTCCAGCGACACTCCCTGGTTGCTGTCGCACTGCGTGCGAATGAGGAACGGGGCGCGCCGGCCGCTCGGACCGTCCAGTTTCGTGGTGCACGTGCAATGAGCGTGGATGACGGCGTTCTTTGACGCGTCGAACAGCGGGTCGGTGATGAAGCCCGGCACGCCGAACGCGTAGGCGAAGATCAGCATCGTCAGCGTCGAGTCGATGTCGCCCTCGCAGGCGCCGACCACCCCGATATCGTTGAGCTTGCTGAAAGTAAGACAGCCCTTGGCGGGCTTGCCCATGCAATGCGAACTCGTGATCGCTTGAGCGCGTTCCTGAATCATGATGTTCTTGATCGCCAGGTACAGGCGCGCGGAATTGATGATGTCGGCCCGCGAGGGCTCGACGATCTTCTGGGCCGGACCGATCCAGTAGCGCTGCGCCTCGGCCTCGGCCGCTTTCAGATCGACGGCTTCGTGAGCCGCCGCGACCCGGCTCTGGCTGATCGGCACGATCTGAGCGCCGAGGGCTTCCTTGACCTTCTCGGCCGAACAGGCGGGCTTCGTGCCTCGGGCCGGGCCTACCTCGATGATGCGCGACTGGGCCATGCGCACGGGAACGCGCAACAACGCCGCCGCACGCTCTAATTCACCGTAGTCGCTGGACGTAAACAGGATCACCTTCTTGCCGGCCTTTTGCCATTGCGGCACGTACATCCAGTCGTGCCCGCTGAAGGGCTGCGAGAAGATCGCCGTCGGCAGGCCCGCGTCCACCAGCTTCAGCAACGGCCCGCCGCTGCCGAAACTCAGGTGCACCAGCAATAACGCGTCGGCGCCCTTGAGCTTGCCCGCTACTTCCGTCGCCGCCGGCAACGTATTGGGAATCAGTTCGCCGCCGACGAACTTGACATCGCCGAGTCGAGCCGCCACACCGGCGAGATACTTCTTGAACTTCGCGACCTCGGCGGGTGCGTCGAAGGTCGGTGTGGGCCAGGCGCCGCCCGTGCCGACGTAGACGACGTGGATCCTGACCGGCGCCATCTTAGGCCAGCCCGCCTCTTCCGCCGCCGCCAACGGCCGAACCGCCAATCCGCCCGCCAGCAACGCGCCACCGGCCGCAGCCGCACCGATAAACTCCCGCCTCGACAACTCGCCCATAAGTCAAATCTCCTTACAACTACACCCACAAAAACCACTCCTGCTCCACAACGCCAACACCACCCCATACTACCAACCCCGCCCCCCAACGTCACCCGGATTCCCAACGTCCCGCCTCGCCCGCAACATCCCATCGGGCCAACTTATCTGACGGCCTCGTTTGCCGTACTGAACACGGACCTCGGCGGCGGCGTTTCCGTGCCCATCCAGGACGCTTCCAGCGGAATCGACGCCGGACTGCTCCTCGCCGCCATCGGCACCGCCCTCGTCGCCCACACGCGCCGCCGCAAAACCCTGTAAGACCCAAAACCACCGACCACGAACCGGCACCACGTTTGACGCTCGTTCCTCCGGCTTCGCGCCGGCGGGTTCAGAACGAGAAGGGGCGCCGCCCCCACCTGTTGTCCACAAATGCTCCATCATGTGGATGACGATCGGTTGCAGCATATGAGCCCAATCCCAAGGGATATAGAAAGTGCATTCGCTGCGGCAGGCCACACTGGATACGACCTTCACGCAGCGCCAGCGGTAATCTATGCGGTTTACCTCATGGTTCCAGCCGTGCGATCAAGTGCGGCTTCTCTTGTCCTCGCTACGTTTCGCTGCCAGCCGAACTGATCTGATCGCCTCCACTGGCTGACCCGACATGTCGCAACTTATCCACAAAGGGACTAAACGCCTTCTCCAGCCGCCCCATCGCATCGATCATGCGGTCCTGCATATCCGGCCACTGCTCAGAATCGTCACGATATCCCCCCTCGAACTCCTGCCGTAGGTAGGCCTTCTTCAGGTTGTCGCAACGGCACCATTCGAGCGATCCTCCGTAACTCTGGTCTATTTCTTCCTGCCGCTTCCGCAACCAGTCAAACCTCGTCTTGTTGACCTCCCTGTCACCGTCAAGCACCAATTCGATGGCCGAGGTGTGCCGTCGAATCACATAACTGTAGTGGATGCTGCTGATACCACTCCCGGCCTGAATCCAGGTGTCCCGTGAAGGAGACACATTTGCGAAGAGGCTGGTTTTCCCAGAAGAACGTTCAAGTAGGCCTTGCCAGAACGTCCTCCGCAGGGCAAATCGTTCCGCTTTTTCACGTTTCGTCTCCTTTTCTCGCTGCTCTTTTTCGCGCACCTGGATTTGGTATTGCTCAGCTTCCGGCAGGGGGATCACCTGTTGAACATCCAGCAGAACTCGGCCCCCGTCTGCATAGGGTTTGAGACGAATGCAACAGACATCAAGTCCCTGCTTGTTCAGCCACAGAACCGAAGTGGTCAGCTCTTTCGAGAACTCGGCTGACGCCAAGACAATCCTTACGGCTTGCCCAAACTGTTCTTCATCCGGCTCATCCCAGTCAAGGAACTCCAATATCGCCTGCCGAGCGTCGCCTTCCCTGTTAGTCGAGTGGAGGTGCCTGCCAAGAACCTCCACCGCCTTATCGAACGTCATTGTGGAGACCATCGCGGCATACCGAATCGCCTGGAGGTCCATGTAGCCCCCATCCTCGGTGCGTTTGAGTTCGATGACCACAAGGTTGGCCTGCTTGTCCAAGCCCAGCAGGTCAATTCGCCGCCTCGATTCTTCCCACTCTCCAAATTCCTCGGCGATCACCAGAGTATCCGGAGCAATGACCTCGATCTGGTCGCGCAGAAGCCGCTGCAGGTCTCTTCGCTCGTGCAGTCCGACAGTCGAGAATGTTGTCTCACTGATCTTTGAGATATGATCGGCGGTTATCTCGTAGATTGCCATGAGTCCGCGTCTCCCTTCCCGTGTTCATCTCACACATCGTCGTTGCCAAAACCTGCCCAGTGGACCGTGCTCACGCGAACCGGTAATATCTATGGGCGCAACTGTCTTAAATCGGCACCACGCGTAGGATAATACGCGCGTCACAGACCATCAACATGTTAGACTGATACCCGCGGGTTTCGCCAAGCCTTTTCTCGCAAAGGCTTGGCAAGGGTGAAAGAGGGGATTCGAACCCCCGACCCCCAGAACCACAATCTGGTGCTCTAACCAACTGAGCTACTTTCACCACGAATGGCCGGGCTCCGGCCAAAGAACAAGGTGCGCCGAGGGGTCTCGACGCACCTTGCCATTGTACAGCGGAAACGGTTCCTGTCAACAGGAACTTACTTGTTTCTGACCGCCGCCTGGGCCGCCGCGAGCCGGGCGATCGGCACGCGGAACGGGGAGCAGGATACGTAATTCATGCCGACGCGGTGGCAGAAATCGATACTGCTGGGCTCGCCGCCGTGCTCGCCACAGATCCCGACCTTCAGTTTCTTGCGGGTCTTGCGGCCGAGCTTGGTGCCCATCTCGACGAGCTTGCCGACACCGGTCTGATCCAGTTTCTGGAACGGATCGGCTTCGTAGATGCCCTTGGCGACGTACTCGCCGAGGAACTTGCCGGCGTCGTCGCGCGAGAAGCCCATGGTCATCTGGGTCAGGTCGTTGGTGCCGAAGCTGAAGAACTGGGCCTCCTCGGCGACCTCGTCGGCCGTCAGGGCCGCCCGCGGCACCTCGATCATCGTGCCGACCAGGTACTTGATCCGGGCCTTCTTCTCTTTGAAGACCATGTTGATCTCATCGACGATCTCATCCTTGACGTACTTGAACTCGGAGACGGCGCCGATGAGCGGAATCATGATCTCGGGCAGCACGACCTTGCCCTTCTTCTTGACGTTGAGGGCCGCTTCGATGATGGCCCGGCCCTGCATGCGGGCGATGGCCGGATAGGTTACGGCCAGCCGGCAGCCACGATGACCGAGCATCGGGTTGAACTCGTGCAACTGGTCCACCTTGGCTTTCACTACCGAAGGCTTGACGCCCAGACGCTTGGCCATCTCGGCCTGCGCCTGCTTGTCCTGCGGCAGGAACTCGTGCAGCGGCGGATCGAGCAGGCGAATGGTCACGGGAAGACCGGCCATCGCCGTGAAGATGCCTTCGAAATCGCCCCGCTGCAGGGGCAGAAGCTTCTTCAAGGCGCCTTCAAACTGCTTCTTCGCCGTAGCGTACTCTTTCTCGATGGCCTTCTTTTCCTTGGCGTCATCGGTGGCGGCCACCGCCTGGAGCATGGCAGCGTAATCGTCGGCCGCCAGAATCATCTGCCTCACCGGCCAGATCCGGTCGCCCTCGAAGAACATGTGCTCGGTTCGCGTCAGACCGATGCCCTCGGCGCCGAAGTCGCGGGCCCGCTTGGAGTCGGCCGGCGTGTCCGCATTCGTGCGAACGCCCAGGATACGAACCTGATCGCAAATTCTCATGAACTTGCCGAAGTCGCCGCTCAGGGTGGGCTCGACCGTCGCTAATTGACCGGTCATCACTTCGCCCGTGGAGCCGTCGAGGCTGATCCAGTCGCCCTGCTTGACGGTGACCTTGCCGGTGGAGAACTTCTTGCCGGCGTAGTCGATCTTGAGGGCGCCGACGCCGGCGACGCAGCACTTGCCCATGCCGCGGGCGACCACGGCCGCGTGGCTGGTCATGCCGCCGAACGAGGTCACAATCCCCTCGGCCGCATCCATACCACCGATATCCTCGGGACTGGTTTCTTTCCGTACGAGAATGACCTTCTTGCCCTTGCCCTTCCACGCCTCGGCGGCGGCGGCGGTGAATACCACCTGACCGACGGCGGCGCCGGGCGAGGCCGGCAAACCTTTGGCAACGACCTTGCGGGTGGCCTTCGGATCGAAATGCGGATGGAGCAGGCGATCCAACTGCTCCGGCGTGACCCGGGTCACCGCTTCCTTCTTGGGAATGAGCCGCTCGTTGACCATCTCGACCGCGCATCGCACGGCCGCCTCGGCCGTACGCTTGCCCGTGCGGGTCTGGAGGATATAGAGCTTCTTCTCTTGAATCGTGAACTCCATATCCTGCATGTCCTTGTAGTGCTTCTCCAAACGGGTCATCAGCCGGGTCAGCTCCTTATAGGCCTTCGGCATGACCTTCTCGAGCTTCTTGAGCTCCATCGGCGTGCGAATGCCGGCCACCACGTCCTCGCCCTGGGCGTTCATCAGGAACTCGCCGTAGAACTCCTTCTCGCCCGTGCTCGGGTTGCGGGTAAAGCACACGCCCGTACCGCAGTCGTCGCCCATGTTCCCGAAGACCATCGCCTGCACGTTCACCGCCGTGCCGAGCAGGCCCGTGATGTTGTTCAACTCGCGATAGCGAATGGCGCGAGGAACGTTCCAGGAGCCGAACACCGCGTCGATGGCGTGTTTAAGCTGCTCTTTGCCGTCCTGCGGGAACATCTCGCCGACGTGTTTCTTGTAGACCTTCTTGTACTCGTCCACGACGGCCTTGAGCTGGTCGGCGCTCAGGTCGCTGTCCAGCTCAACCTTCGCCTTCTTCTTGGCCGCATCGATCTTCGCTTCGAAGTACTCGTGGTGACAGCCCATCACGACGTCGCCGAACATGTCGATGAAGCGGCGATAGATGTCGTAGGCGAAACGCGGGTTCTTGGTCTTGGCGATAATGCCTTCGATCACGTCATCGTTGAGACCCAGGTTCAGGACGGTGTCCATCATACCGGGCATGGACACGGCGGCGCCGCTGCGCACGCTGACCAGCAGCGGGCGATTCGGATCGCCCAGCTTGGCGTCCATCGCCTTTTCCAGCTTCGCCAAGTTCTTATCGACTTCCTTGTCCAGTCCTTCCGGCCACTTCCCGCCCGAGGCGTAGTAATCCCGGCACACTTTCGTCGCAATGGTGAAGCCCGGCGGCACCGGAACCCCCAGATTCGTCATCTCGGCAAGGTTGGCCCCTTTGCCCCCCAAAAGCTCTTTCATTGTGGCATTGCCTTCAGCCTTACCGCCGCCGAAGAAATACACCCTTTTCTCAGCCATTCTGACATTCTCCTTCTGTTGCATTTCAAAACCGAAAAGGTTACTCAATCAAGTCCACACTTGAGAAATTCACCGTTCCATCATGCGGAAGTACCATGCTGGGGAAGGTAAAGGCGGAAAGTATATAGGGCGTGCGGCTCGATGTCAACGAAGAAAACGCCAAATTCCGTCCATCATTCCGCGCCGAACGGCTCGTCGCCCGTATCGGCGCCAAAACGAGGTTCGGTCAGTGATCTCGAACGAGGAACAAACCGTCGCGGGGCCCGAGCCGGAGCGTATTGCCCACGACCGAGCCGTCATTCGTCCGGGCGTCCTGCTCCGCCGCGCCGCGCAGCCGCCGGAAACGCCGTCGAGGAAAGAGCCGCGCCATGTCAAACGCGTGGGGACGGGGGCCCGGATTCGCCAGCACCACGCCCCGCTCGAACTCGCGGCACATCACGTCGGGGCAGCCATACGCCTGGACGCGATGAATCCAGACGGGCTCGCCTCCCTCGACAACAAATTCCAGATCCGTCTGTTTCGCGTCCATCGTCGAGAAATAGAATGCGGAAGTGAAATTCCGCTGATTCACCCACGTCATGAAACGCGGCGGCCTTTCCGCCTGCTGGCCCTCGGCCGCGAGCCCGACGTACATCCGGCGCGCGACTTCGCGAGGATACCCGCGCATCGGCGCGGCCCGGGCCGTGACGAGCACAACTAGGTCCGGGCCATCGCACGGGACGCGACGCAAACGGAAACGAAGCTCCGAACCCTCCGTGGCCTCCACTTTGAGAGCGCCTCGCTCGGCCTCGAACCGCACGCCGGGGCCGCTGAGCCGCTCGGTGACATCCGATGTGATTGCCGCCACGTCAAGCTCGAACAACCTGGGCCCGCCCGTCGCCAGGCGCCGCGCGGGGCCGAGCGGTTTGCCCAGCCAGCCCGGGCGGTTCTCGAGTCCCATGCGCAGCTCATCCCAGACGCCGAGCATGCCGTCCGGGCCGGCCGGCGGCGGGTCGCTGTAGCACACCGCCGCATTCGTCAGCGCCGCCACCGCGAACATCAGGCGATTCGTCCGAAACGGAACCGCCGCACGTTTGGGCCTGCCGGGAAGTTCGCCCGGCACGCGGTACTTGTGATTGATGTAGTTGAAAACGGGCGGTCGCGCGTTCTGGTCCCAGAAGAAGTGACGGTTGAGCCCGCCGGACCAATCGCGAATCTCGGAATCGCTTAGGTGCGGCCAACCCTCGCTTTCGATGCCGTTGAGAATGCCAAAGGCCCGCTGGTTGCGCAGCCCCATGCCGTCGGCGAGGATGAGCCGGTCGTCGCCGAGCCTGCGGCGCAGCTCCCGGAAGAATTCAACCACGCCGATGCCGTAGAGATTCAGGCCGCCGCGACGTCCCCGGTCGATCCGGCCGTCGGCGTCGCAATCGGCGCCGCGCGCCCGACCGCCGCCGGCGCATTCGTGATGCAGCACGTCGAATTCCAGGCCGTCGAACGCCGCCAGCGCCCCGGCGGGCCCGAACAACTCGGCCAGGTGCTCGACAAGCACGTCGGCGCACGTTTGCCCCTTCGCGTCGCGTGGGCAACACGTCGCGTAATTGTAGAACCAGAGCAGGTGATTGTTCTTGCCCCACGGCCCTTCGGTCATGTGTGCGGCCGCATAGCTTCGCCCTGCCTCAAACGCGCGCGGCTTCGTCCCGTAGCAGCCGCGCCGCACGCGCAGAACCTTTCGCTTCACATCGACCGACAGAAGCTGCACCTGCTCGCTGCGCGACCAGTCGGGCTTGCCCTCGGCGTCCAGAACGCACAGACCGATGTCCTCGTTCTTGTCACGGTAGCGTCCCATGCCGACCCGAAACAGACGCGCGTCCTCCACGCGGATGTCCGTCTCACCTCCCTCGGCAGGCACGTCCGCGGCGATTTTCACGCCGTTATAGTAGAGCCAGTGCCCGGCGAAGAAGCGGCTCGACTCCCAACGCGGGTCGCGCGCATTTCCGTTGAAATGGAGCAGGACGAGTCCGTCGCCGTGACGCCGCTTGAACCGCGTGAAGTACTCGATGTTCTTAGCGGATCGCCCGACGACCTCTTCGTCCAGGACCTTGCCCTCGATGCCCATCAGCCGCTCGAAGATTCGCTCCCACCTCGCGTAAGGCATGTTCTTCTGCGCGGCCATCCCCTCGGCCTGCCGGAAGAAGAACGCGCGGGGGTGCTGCTCATCGAGTATGTCTAGGGCGTCGAGGCGGCCGTCGGCCTGCGCCGGGCAAGCCACTACGGCAAGAACAAGGACCATAAAGAGTGCGACAACGCCGATTCGGTCCGGGTCGCAGTCCATCGGTTCTCTCCCAGGAGTATTAGAGCGTTGCCAGCCACGTCTGCGCGGGGGATTTCACCTCCTTGTGGTGTTCGACGATCCGTTGCTTCAGGGCGTCGAACGTCGCCTTGTGTTTCTCGTCCTCGCACAGGTTCTGCGTCTGCTCGGGATCGTTGGCCCGGTCGAAGAGCATGTGCTTGCCGTCGGCCTTCAAGACCAGCTCGTATTCGGGAGTGAAGACGCCGGCGCTCTGGAGGGAAGAATGATGGATCATCGCCTCGTTGTTCCACTCCACGTCCCTGCCCCGGAGCAGGCCGGAGGCGTCTCGGCCCTGCTCACGACCACTGGGCGGGATGCCCATGAGGCCGAGCAGCGTCTGCTGCACGTCCACGTTCGTGACGAACTCCTCGACCACGGCGCCGCCTCGGATCTGCTTGGGCCAGCGAACGAGGAAGGGAATCTGGTAAGCCGTACGATACCATTGATTCTTGCCGTAGAGACCGTGCTCGCCCATGTACTCGCCGTGGTCGGTGGTGAAGACGATGACGGTGTTGTCGAGAATCCCCTTCTCTCTCAAAGCGTTTAGGATACGGCCCACGTTGTCGTCGATGCACTTGACCTGGCCGCAGTAGTGCGCCTTGCTGCGGCGCAGCCGCTCTTCGGTGCTCGCTTTGCCTTTCACCAAAGCGGCTCGCTTGAACGTGTGCGGCACGATCATGTCGTCGGGATCGTACATGCTCATGTACGGCTCGCGCACGGTAAACGGCGTGTGCGGGTCCGGGAAGCTCACGAGGTAGAAGAACGGCCGGCTCCGGGCCTTGCGGATGAAATCGATCGTCTTGCCGGCCAGCCAGTCCGTTGTGAACGACGTTTCGTCGCCGATCACACCGTACGGATGCGCTTTCGGATCGTTTCCGGGCCGGTCCTCAATCTTCTTCCAGTGGCCCCGGTTGAACATGAAACGGCAATCGGCAAAGCCCATCGACCGTTCCGGCTTGAGCCACCCCGGCTTCGGCGGCCCGTCCAGGTGCCATTTGCCCGCGTAGCCCGTCTCGTAGCCCTGCCCCTGCAGGACGCGGGCGAGGGTCACCTCGTCGCGATTCATCTCGATGTTGTTGCGGTACGCCCCGTGGGCGTGCGGATAACGCCCGGTCAGAAGGCAGCCCCGCGACGGCGTGCACACCGCGCTGTTGGTGAAGAAGTTCTCCAGCAGGGCGCCGTCAGCCGCCAGCGAATCGATGTGCGGCGTCTCCACCAGGACCTTCCCGTAGTTCGGGACCCGCCTGAGCCGCTCGGCATACGCGCTGATCGCCCACGAGCTCAACTGGTCCGTGTGAATGATAAGCAGGTTCGGATGCGAAACCCGCAATTCGGCCGCTCGGGATACACGCACCGGCGCGCATCCGAGAGCAAAGGACACCCCGCCGATCCCGACCTTCTTGAGAAAATTGCGTCTGTCCATCGGTCACTCCTCACTGGTGAATCATTCGCGAAATACAGTGACAAAGGGTTTCGTCGCCCAAGACTCAACGATAGTGCTTGCCCTCGGGTTTCTCCGGCTCGATTTGGGGGATCGGCTCACGGCGATTCCGCGCGATGTAGGTCTCGATCGTGCGGACCACCTGCGGATTCTCGGCGGCCACGTTGTCGGCCTCGCCGACGTCGACGCTCAGATCGTACAGCTCGAACGGCTCGGTCGATTTGTGACGCACGGCCTTCCATTTGCCCATGCGCACCGCCAGGGCCAGGCCGCCGGGGACGTTCTGCCTCTTGCCCCAGTCGTAATTGTGCCATTCCCAGTACATGAACTTATGCTTCTTCTGCTCGGCCGGCCGGCCTAGGAGCGCGGGCACGAAGGAAAGACCGTCGACGTCGTCGGGTACGTGCTCTGCGGCACCGGCCAGTTCGGCCAGGGTGGGCATCACGTCCGCGAAATAGCAGGGATGATCGCTCACCGTCCCGGGCTCGATTCGCCCCGGCGACCAGGCAATCAAGGGGACCCGAATCCCCCCTTCATACATCGACCGCTTCTGCCCGCGCAGCGGCCCGCTGGAATCCAGCACCCCCTCGAATCGCTGGGCCGCCCCGTTGTCCGAGCAGAAAAACACCACCGTCCGCTTCTCGATCTTGAGCTCTTTGAGCAACGTCATCAGCTCGCCGACCTGCCGGTCGATCATGGTATCCATCGCCGCGGCGACCTTCGCCGGCCGGGGCCAGGGCTTGTCCTTATAGAGCCGCCACGCCGGGTCGATCTCCGGTATCTCGTACCGCCCGTGCGGCGGCGTCCACGGCGCGTAGCAGAAGAAGGGCTCGTCTTTGTGCGCGCGAATGAAATCCATCGTGTGGTTGAAGATGTGGTAGTGCGAGTAGCTCTTCATGTCGCCCTCGACACCCGGCAGCGGCACCTTCTCGCTGTTGCGCCACAGGTAGTCCGTCCAGTAGTAGTGGGCGTGGATCTGGTGGTAGTAGCCGAAGAATTCGTCGAAGCCGTGTTTCTCCGGAACGCCCTCGGTGCCGACGTCGCCGAGGCCCCACTTGCCGAAACCACCGGTGGCGTAGCCGGCCTGCTTGAGAACACTTGCGACCGTCACCGCATCGGCGGGCAACGGGATGCCACCCGTGTTGCCGCGCACCGGCGTATGGCCCGTGTGCAGGCCCGTCATCAGGACGCTGCGGGCCGGCGCGCAGACGGTGCAACCCGAGTAGGCGTCGGTAAAGCGAATGCCCTCGGCCGCCATGCGGTCGATGTTCGGCGTCTGAATCTCCTTGCTGCCGTAGCAGCCCAAGTCGGCCCAGCCCATGTCGTCGACGATGATGAAGACCACGTTCGGCTTCTGGCCGCCGAACGCGTCGGTAATCGCCCGCACGCCCGACCGGCACGCCCCCACACTCAGTGACACCGCCCCCACGCCGGCGGCCTTGAGAAACTCTCTTCGTCGCATGACTGATGCTCTCCTTGGTTCATTCGTCGTATCGAAGCGCCGAGGCGTCCTGCTCGTACCGCCAGCGCCTCGATCAGGAGCCCTGCCGGGGCCAGGACCAGTTCTCCGAGTCCGTGCGCGCGTTGGTCATGATCGCAGCCATCTTCGCCACGATCTCCGGATGCAAATCGGCAACATTCTCCTGCTCGCCCAGGTCGGCCTCCAGGTTGTACAGCTCGATCGGGCCGTCCGGGTTCTTCGCCACGTTGACGCGCACCGCCTTCCAGTTGCCCGCGCGGACGGCCTGCTTCTTGCCCTGCTCGTGAAATTCCCAGTAGAGGTACGGATGCTGTCGCTGACGCCGGGGCTTGCCCAGCAGCGTGGGCGCCATCGAGAGTCCGTCGATCCCGCCCGGCGGCACCACCCCGGCCAGATCGCAGCAGGTCGGCAGGAAATCCCAGAAGGCCGAGACGTGGTTCGTGCCCGAGCCGGCCGGAATCTGCCCCGGCCACCGCGCGATCAGCGGGACGCGAATGCCGCCCTCGTAGAGGTCGCGCTTGTGCCCGCGCAGGGGCCCGTTGCTGTCGAAGAACGCCGGATCGGCGCCGCCTTCCTTGTGCGGGCCGTTGTCGCTGGAGAAGAACACCACGGTCTTTTCGTCGATGCCGAGGCTCTTGAGCCGGGCCAGCAGCCGCCCGATGTCACCGTCCATGCGCGAGATCATGGCTGCATGGCCCTTTTGCGGGTCCGGCCAGTCCTCATTCGCATACGCCCCGTAGGACGGCACTTCCATTCCCTCCTTGCCGGCCTCGTTGTTGGCGTGCGGGATCGTATAGGCTAAGTACAGAAAGAACGGCCCGTTCTTGTGCCGCGTGACAAAGTCGAGCGCGTCGGCCGTGAACAGATCGTGCGAGTACTGCACGCGCCTGGTCGCCACCCCGCCCGGCGGATTGACGTCTCTGACCTCGTTGGCGAGCTCCACCATCTGCTCGTTGCGCCACAGGTACTTGGGATAGTAGTTGTGGGCGTGCCGCTGGTTGAGGTAGCCGAACCAGTGATCGAAGCCTTGCCGGTTCGGAATGCCGGTGGTGTCGGGCTCGCCCAGGCCCCACTTGCCTATGATGCCGGTCGTGTAGCCGGCCTGCTGGAGCAACTCGGCAACGGTGACATCCGACGGTCGCAAGGGAACGCGGGCGTTGCCGCGCACGTGGGCGTGGCCCGTGTGCAGACCGGTCATCAGGCAGCAGCGCGACGGAGCGCAGACCGTGCTGCCGGCGTAGTGGTCCGTGAAGATCATTCCCTCGACCGCCATCCGGTCGAGGTTGGGCGTCTGGATCGTCTGCTGCCCGTAGCAGCCGAGATCGCCGTACCCGAGATCGTCGGCCAGGATGAAGATAATGTTCGGCCGCTCCACCGCCGCAGTGCGCCGTCCGCCTACGTGACAACCCGCCACCAACGCCCCCGTCGCAACGCCGGCCATCCGCAAAAACTCTCTCCGCGTACGCATCATACTCCAGCCTCCCGCAGATAGGATTCCAAAAGATACGCCAATGACAACATAACGCCCTTATAGCCCCCAAACCCCGTCCCGTCAACGCCCTTCCACCGGGCCCAAACCGAACTCCCCCAGCGGCTCTGAGCAGACACGACTCTCTGTAACGTGGGAATGCGTGGCGAATGCACCACCGGACTCCGGATGCCACCTATTGACGATCGCCCAGTTCCTTGCGAAGGCCACGAGGATCTCTGGCACAATGGAACAAACCGAAAACTACGACGACGTCACCCTCAATTCTCTAGTAGATCGCATAGGGAAATCGTCGTAACAGACGCCGGTGAAAATCTCGATGAACCTGGGAGTACATTCTTGGATTGCGGGTCAAGTCCTGGCACGACGCATAAAAGACGCGTGAGAATTCTGCTCCCAACCCTTGCGCCTTTTCTTCATACCATATGCGCCCGTTCCGGGCGTACGTCATTGACTCGCCTCAATCCGCCCCCGCAAATCTTCAAGCGTCAGCAGTTCGCCGGGCCCCTTCTCACACTTGTGATCATATCGCATGAGACGCGCGGCAGCAAAACATATTCGCAACCTCCGCAGCCCGTCGCGGATTCCTGCGCTTGCGGGCTGGCACGCGGGATGCCCGCCCGTTTACAAGCATCGATAGTCGCGGCGGCGCGCGGGCTTTATTGCTCCAGCGGCGCGGTGATGTGTTCGAGGGTTGTGGTGGTTATGGCGGTGCCTTCTTCGAAGGACTCTATAGTGACCACGGTGCTCGACAGTCCCCTGAGAGAAAGGCTCAGCGACTTCTCGTGGTGATATGAGGCCATGGCCGAGACGCAGCCGTAGGGGATGCAGCTCACGACCTCTTCCAGGACTTCGCCGCTGAGTGTCAGTTCCAGGACCAGGTCCGTCATCACA
>CAYPZL010000083.1:0-23383 GCA_964415045.1 uncultured Pirellulales bacterium
AACGATTTCCTTGAAGAATATAAGCCTAATCTCCATTTTGCAAAACTCTACTTTCTAATTCAACCATCGGCAAGCTCTGCTTGCCGCTGCCACCCGGCGTGCCCGCCGTAATGTGCGAAGTGCGAACGGGAGTCGGTGTTGTGGGTATGGGTAAACTGACTGGCCGTGGTGAGGGGGGGCGGTTGGCGGCAGACAAAGACGGGGCCCTTCTCGCCCTCCCTGGCGGGCCCCGCGACTCGATCGCAAGTTCACGTAAGGGCTTTATATCCCGAACTTTAAGATGTTCATAGCAGCCGATCGGATGTTTCTGGGGTCGGTCAATTCGCCGGAGCGCAGGAGCTTGCGAGCCTCCGTGACGGCGACCGCATCGTCTTGCGGGGTTTGTTTGGCCTTCTCGATCAAGCCGGCGAAATCGACCTGGAGGGCGACATCCGGGTCATTCTGTGCACGCGTATTTGCAGGATCGGGCTGGGATGAAGGGGTCTTTCCCACAAGCTGCCCCATCGGATTTGCGCTGATATTGTCAATCATTCTGCGATTCCTTCAGCATTGCACGTGTCTATTTCTGTTTTCGCATCGTTTGCGAAGAACTTTAGGCGCCGTCGACGAAAAAGGCCCTGACAGTGTTGAAAACGGGTATCCTCTTTCTTGCCGGCCGGAAGAAGCGTTATTTGGGTTCGCGTTCGAGGGTCTGGGCCGTCTCATAGGCGGCGAACTTAATAAATTCCCGGGAGCTGATGACCACCAGATCCTCACGCAGGGGGGCAAAGCCCGAGCGCAGCTCCTTCTTGAAGTAGGTTTCGACCCGTTTCTGGATGCTCTTGTCGGCGGCGTCCCAGACCTGTTCGAGGCCCCAGAGCAACTGCCCGTCGGTCAGGTCGAGCAGCTTCAGACGCAGTCCGAGCACGAGCTGGGGGTAGGGCCGATATTCCGTGACCGTGCCGATGAGCAGGGCGTTGCAGCGGAGCGTATCCCGCATGGCCAGGAGCCGGCGCAGGGTCTGAAGCGAACCGAGGTTCTCCTGCAGGGCGCGCCAGGCCGGGTCGTCGTGGTCGACCGTGGTGAGGCTGAAGACCTGTTTTTTTTGGAGGGCCAGAAACAACGCCTGGGTCACATCGGCCGAAACGTCCGGATAACTCGAGGTGTTGTCGAGCTCCACCAGTGCGACTCTGCCCAGCTTGTGCAGGTCCTTGTGCGGGTTGATGTAGTAAGCGCCGGCCATGGCGCCGTTCTCGGAGGGGCTCTGGCAGCCGCCGGCCGAGGCCAGCCACAGAGCCGCCAGCACGCAGAGGCCGCACAGGACCGCCGGGTGGTGCCCGCGAGCCTGGTTGCCTTTCGTGTCGCTGTTTTCCGGAGCAATCTTACGGGAGTTCATTCGGTTCACCTGTCGTCAGCGATGTTACCGCTTCGTCGGATTCCTGGACGTCGTTTCGTTCGGGCGCCAGCGTTGAGGCGTGCCGGCGTTCGAGGGTGCCGGCCTCCGCTTCACCCCCGAGGATTTCCAGAACTTTCAGCAGGGCTTCAAGCTCGGCCTTCGCGGCTTCGCGCATTTCGCTGCGAAAACCGAGGATATTGGTCTTCCAGTTGTTCAGCTCCGTGAGCATCTCGATGAGCAGATCGTTGGCTTCATTGAGTTCCTTCTGGGTTTGACTGAGCTTGTTCTCGAGCGTTCCGATCTGCTGCTTGAGTTTCTCGTTCTCGGCCGTCAGTCGCTGGTTTTCCTGGCGCAGGGAGACGCTCTGGTCGGAGAGGCGGGCGTACTTCTCGGACAGCTCGATCGCGGATTCGACGGCTGTGCGCCCTTCCAGAGGCGTGTCCTGGAAGCGCGTGGCCCCGGATGCAGCGGGTTCGGGCGGCCGGTTCGTCTCCGGGGCGACGGCCCTGGCTTCCGGGGCAGTGGTCTTGCAGCCACTGCCGGCCGAAATGAACAGCGCTGCGAGCAACAGCGGCAAAAGTCTTTGTCGGGTGAACATGGCATATCTCCATCGCTTCTGAAGGCCATCGGCCTTCACATGTAATTGCGCGTACATCATTCTATGGGCGGGTGCAGATCTCATGGCTCTTTCGGGGCCTCCGGCGCCGCGGCGACAACGGGGGCCGCGTATTCACAACGCACCTGTGTCGTTCGACCGCAGGAACAGGTGATTTCGAGAAGGGCGTACTCCGGCGTGTTTTCCACGATGGCAACGCGCGCGGGCGCAACAGGCCCGGCCACACCGTTTGCTTTTGGAGCGGTCGCCGGGTCGATGCGCAGCTCCCGCGACCCGACGAACTGTACCTGGTTCGCCCGTAAAACACGTCCCATCGTCTTTGTCCTTTCATTTCTCGTGCTGTGCGGATCGATGCAGGATCGTTCACGCGCAGTAGTCAATCTCGTGGCTCTGGCCGTCGTCGAGCTTCGGGCGATCCTCGGTCTGGTCTGGCGTTTCCTGAGGCTCTTCATGACGGTCGGTCTGTCCGTCCCGACGGCGTTGGCGTTCCTGCCGTCGTTCGACGGGCTTGAGGCCCTGGATGGTCTGGAGGCTCTCTATCGGTTTGACTGTATTGAAATCATTATCCGCCATCTTTCCATTGCTCCAATTTCACAGACAGAGTGAAAAGTGCGCTGGCATGCAGTTGGCTGACCCGGGACTCCGTAATCTCGAGCACGTCGGCGATTTGTTTCATCGTTAAATGCTGCTGATAGTACAGGACGATGATCTGTAGCTTTCTCTGATCCAGTTCCTGCATAGCTTGCGTAAGTTCTTCGAGGAGTTCGCTTCTTTCGAGGCGGCTGCCCGGTGCGGCCGTGTCGGGGGCCGCGAGAACCTCGCCCAGGGCCGGGCCGGCCTCCGTGGCGGCGTCGAGGGAAGCAAAATGCTGGGCGCGGGCGTTCTCGTAGAGTTGCGGCACCTGCTCTACGGGGATCTCGAGGCGCCGGGCCAGCTCTTCATCGGTGGGAGGGATGCCCGTCTCTTTCGTGATGCGGCGACTGATTTCCCGGGCGCGGCGCAACTGTTTGTTGGCGCCGGACGGCAGCAGAGACGCGCGGCGCAGCTCGTCCAGGACGGCGCCCTTGATCCGGATGTAGGCGTAGGTTTTGAACTCGGCCTGGCGCGAGGCGTCGAAATCGCGTGCGGCCTTGATCAGTCCGACCGTGCCGGCCGAGACGAGGTCGTCGAAAGACAGAGGAGGCCGCAGATAGCTGACCGCCCGGCGGGCGATGTTCTGAACCATCGGCAGCAGATCGATGATCTGCTCATCGCGGATCGGACGCGTTGTGTGCCCCGAATACGTACGCAAGGCCACCGCCCGGAGGTGCTCGCCCGAGCCGGTCTCATTGGGCGCTTGTTTGCGATCCGGGGTCTCAGCGATTTGCTCGGTCCTTGTCGTCACCGGATTGTTCCTCGTCCTTGTGAATCTGGCTTGCGATCATCGCACGGGTGAGAATGGCTGCGATCGCCTGGACGGCGACGTGGGCGGCCACGTAGGCCACCACGGCTCCCAGCACGGCCCGCCGGCAGCAGACGTCCGGCGAGAGACCGCCGATCGAGCCGATGATGCCCAGGGCGAAAAAGCAGATGACCGCGGTACTCACCGCGATGTATCGCGCGTGCAGCATGCTCATGTGCTCCTCTTACATTCTACATTAGGTTTGGGCCGCGGCGACGGCGAGGTCTTCCTGGCCGGCGGTCGCGCCCGGATTCTGTGGTTCGATGCTGATGGTCTCTACCGGTTCGACCTCCACTCCCAGCAGGATTTCGTCGTAGGCCACCACGGCCAGCATGGGCAAGGTCCGGGAAAGCATCTGGGCCAGGGGGGCGCGCAGCCGCGCGTCGCAAAGCAGCACGATCTTGTCGCGGCCCCGATCCATGGCGGTCTTCCAGGCGCCGGCGACCCTGCGGTTGATTTCCATGGCCGTCTCCGTGGGCAGGCCGAGGGCCAGTTCGCCGTTTTCCTGGCGAAGTGTTGCGATGATCTGGTGTTCGAGGGCCGGGTCGAACGTGATCGCCGGAATTCCGCCGGCCGGCTCCTTGTGTTGCTCCGTGATGGTCCGGCTCAGGGATTTTCGTATCACTTCGGTCAGGGTGGTGGGGTTCTTCGTTTTGGCGGCGTTCTCCGCCAGGGCTTCGAGGATGACCGTCAGTTCGCGAATCGGAATGCCGTCCCGCAGGAGGTTTCGCAGGACTCTCTGGAGCAGGCCCACCGAGACGGGACTGTCGCTGCCGATGATTTCGCCGACCAGCGAAGGCTGGGTCTTGCGGAGCCGGTCGATGAGAAGCTGGACGTCCTCGCGGGTCAGCAGCTCGTCGGCGTGTTTCTTGAGCGTCTCGGACAGGTGGGTGATGAAGACAGACTCCGGATCGATGACGGTATAGCCGTTCAGTTCGGCTGCTTCTTTCTTGGTGCCGGGAACCCACAAGGCCGGCAGCCCGTATACCGGCTCGGTCGTCGCGATGCCGGCGACCTTCTCCCGGACCGTTCCGGGATCCATCGCCAGGAACATGTCCGGTTCGAGGCGTCCCCTGGCCACCGTGATCTCCGAGAGTCGGATTTCGTAGGCGTTGGGTTCCAGATTCAGGTCGTCGCGCAGCCTCACCAGAGGAACGACGATGCCCAATTGCTGGGCGAATTGACGGCGCATGGCGCCGATGCGTTCGAAAATGGTGTTGGTCTTGCGGGGATCGACCATGGTGATCAGGCGCACCCCGACGTGGACGGAGATGCGGTCCACGTCGAGCAGCTCCTCCACGGGTTCCTTGTCGGCCTTCTTCTTCAGGGCCGGAGCCGGCTTGGGCTGGGCTTTTTCGGTGCGCAGGGCCGTTCGTGCCACCAGCGCCAGGCCGGCGGCGAGCATGAGGAACTGGATTCGGGGCATCCCGGGGATGAGGGCCATGGCGGCGATGATGCCGGCGGCGGCCATTAACGGCTGGCCCGCCTTGAGGAATTGCTGGGAGAGGTCCTGGGCGACGCTGCGGCTGGAGGAAATCTTGGTCACGAGAAAGCCGGAGCTGACGGATATGATAAGCGATGGGACCTGGCTGACCAGGCCGTCGCCGATGGACAGAATCGAATAGGTCTTGACCGCGTTGCCGATGGTCATGCCGTTCGTGTAGCCCATGGCGATGCCGCCGACGATGTTCACCGCCGTGATGATCAGGCCGGCCTTGGCGTCGCCCCGGATGAACTTGCTGGCACCGTCCATCGCCCCGTAGAATTCGCTTTCCTTGACGATCTTGGCGCGGCGTTCGTTGGCCTGTCTTTCCGTGATGGCGCCGGCGTTGAGATCCGCGTCGATCGCCATCTGCTTGCCGGGCATGGCATCGAGGGTAAAGCGAGCGGAGACTTCGCTGATGCGCTCGGCCCCCTTGGTGATCACGATAAACTGAATGATGACGAGAATCAGGAAGATGACCAGGCCCACGACGAAGCTACCGCCGGCGACGAAGCCGCCGAACGTCTGGATGATCTTGCCGGCGTTTCCCTGCAGAAGAATCAGTCGTGTCGAGGCGACGTTCAAGGAGAGGCGAAACAGGGTGACGAAGAGCAGCAGAGAGGGAAAGGTGGACAGTTCGAGCGGTTCTCTGGAGGACAGGGTGACGATGAGCACGGCGATGGCCAGAGAAATGCTGCAGGCCAGCAGCATGTCGAGCAGCATGGTCGGCAGCGGGATGATCAGCGTACCGAGAACGGTGACCAGGCCGATGGCCATGATGGCGTTGCTGTACGAGGCCAACGCACCGGTGGACAGAGCACCGCCTCCAGGGGTGAGATTCGATGATCTGGACTGATCGGAAGCCATAGGTGGTGTCTGTTTCCTTCTCAGGCGGTTGCGTTATGCGGCGTCGCCTTCGTCCGGCTGCTCCGCGACGGCGGCTCCGACGATTTCTCTGATGCGTACGGCGAACTGATCGTCCACGACCACCACGTCGGCTTCGGCGAACTTGGAATCCTTCAAGTACAGGTCGGCCGGCGCTTCGACGGGTTTTTCCAGCTTGAGGACGGCGCCTGGTCCGAGCTGGAGCAGCCGGCGGACGGGAATCTGGGCCGAGCCGAGGACCGCCTTTATGGGGACATCCATATCGAGCAGGATGTCGAGTTGTCCGGCGGCTTCGGTCGGGCCGTCGGCCGGCGCCTCGGGAAAGTCGGCCGAGTGGACCGGCGTCCTGGCGTCGTCGGCCGGAGGGGCCTGCGAGCCGGCGTGCGGCTGGTTTTCTGTCTCAACTTGGGTGGCTTCGGCCATAACGGTTCATCCTTTCTCTTACTCAGTGTGTTGACGCCGGCGCGGCTTTCTCCTGCGCAGGACCGTCCGCCGATGGCGTGAGGACCACGGCATAGCGTCCGTCCGATCGCGCGGGCCGGCCCCGAAAGACCACACGCCCGTCAAGGAGAAGCTCGACCGGTTCGTCGATAGTTTTGTCGAGCAGCAGTACGTCGTCCCGCTGAAGATTCAGGAGCTCTGCAAATCCCAGTCTCGTCGAGGCCAGCACCGCCGTGACGGTCACCGGCATTCGATGCAGGTGTTCCGTCAGGACCCGCGACAGATCTTCGGCGGAGGCCGGGGCGGTCTTGGCGGGCTCCTTGCCCACGAGCGGCGCCAACATGCCGCAAGGCAGCACGAAGAGCGCCCGGTCGGATTCTTCCGAATCGGCCTGGCGAATCTCGAACGCGATCTGGCAGATCTCTTCGGTCAGCTCGAATTGGATCGATGGTGGCCCGTCGACGATCTCTTTCTCCGGGTGCAGGTCGTGACTCGGGCGCAGGGACGCCAGGAAGCTGTCCACCATCGTGGTTCCCAGATCGGCGAGCAGCGATTCCTCCAGCGAGGAAAGCGTCCGGCCGGGATCGCCGTCGCTCTCGGAATCACCGAGCAGACGCGTGACCCATTTCAGCGCCGTCGCCTTTGCGATGGCGAGGAAGCCGCAGGGCCGCCCTTGCTCGGCTCCAAAGGCCAGGCACCGGCTCTGCTCGATATCGGTCCGGCGGCACAGATCGGCCGCAAAGTGCTGTGTGATCGAAGTGGGGGCCACGCTGAACTCGTCGCGATAGAAGTGCGTGAAGGCCTCGGCGATCAATACGGCTACCTGGCTCATCATTGCGGCCAGCCGGTTGCGCTGGTCCTCATTGAAGGAATGAGGATCGCGCCAGTCGTACACGGCCGCCTCCGGTGTCGCGCGCTCGTCGCCGGGCACCGATCCCACGGCGGCCAGCAGGCGGCGGATTTTCGCCCGATTGAGATGTTGAACCGACGGTCCCGTCATTGGATGGAGAGTTCCTTAAAGAGCACGCGTTTGATATACGCTTTGCCATCGGGGAAGAGGCTCTGGTTGAACAAGTCGGAGATTTGCGCCTGCACGTGACGCAGTCGTTTCTCCCCGCGAATGTCCTCGAGCGTCTGGTTGGACAGGTAGAGCATCAGCCAGTGTTTCAGGAGCGGTTTTTTCTCGTCGAGGAAGGCCGCTCCGGCCTTTTGCTCCATGCTCTTGTCCATCTCGAGGGTCAGGCCGACGCGCACGTAGCGCGACACGCCCGGTTCGTTCAGGTTGGCCACCACGGGCTCCATGTCATAGTACCAGCTTTTGCCATCGCCTTCGGCGTTCAGGTCAGGTTGGGTTTCGAGCGAAGCGGCTTGCTGTGCGGCCGAGGCGGTCTTTGCGCCGCCGCGCGTGCCAAAGAGCCGACCCACGACAAAGCCTGCACTCGCACAGAGAACGACGACCAGGGCCGGGACCACCCACGTCAGAATGCCCCGCTTGGATTTCTTGTCCGGCCCAGCGTTTTGCTGATTCTCGATGCCTTCTTGATCGGCCATTGCCTTTCGTTCCTCTTTCTGTCAGAACAATCGTGCTTTCGGATGGCGCCTACGATACGGGTTGAAGACGCTCCTGTTTTCGGTAGCGACGCATTTTCTCCCTCAGCGTCCGGTCGCTGATGCCCAGCACCTTGGCCGCCTTGGTCTGGTTGCCGCTGGTTTGGCGCAGGGTTTCGAGAATCGCCTGCTTCTCCAGGTCGGCCAGCGGTATGCCGCCCACGCGCGACGGCGAGGAAACCGTACCGGGCTGGGTCGAAGGGCTCATCGTTTCCACCGTGGTACGGCGACCGGCGTCGTGTTGTGTCAAAGGTTGAAGCTCGTCAAAGAGCCAGGATACGTCGGCCAGGGACAGCTTCGGACCGGCGCCCAGGATCAGGGACGTCAGCACGACGTTGCGCAACTGCCGGACGTTGCCCGGCCAGGGGTACCTCGCGAGAATGTCCATCATCGTCGGGTCCAGCGTCTCGATCCGGCGCTGTGTCTCGCGGGCACAGAGGTTCACGAAATGCCACACCAACTCGGGCAAGTCCTCCGGGCGTTCCCGCAGCGGCGCCAGAACGACGCGGGCGGCGCTGAGGCGGTAGTACAAATCGGCCCGGAAACGCCTCATCTGCACTTCGTGGAGCAGGTCCCGGTTGGTCGTGCTGATGATGCGGACGTTGACTTTGATGTTGTCGTTGCCGCCGACCCGCTCGAACTCCTGCTGTTCGATGATCCGCAGGAGCTTGGCCTGGAAGGCCGGCGGGGTCTCGGTAATCTCGTCGAGCAGGAGGGTGCCGCCGTGAGCCATCTCGAACCGGCCCTTTCGCTGGGCGTGGGCGCCGGTGAACGCCCCTTTCTCATGGCCGAACAACTCGCTTTCGAGCAGGGTGTCGCTCAGCGCCGCGCAGTTGACGCGGACGAACGGGCCCAGGGCGCGTTTGCTCTTGTGGTGGATCAGTCGCGAGATCAGTTCCTTTCCCGTTCCGCTTTCGCCGCTGATCAGAACGGGCACCGACGTCGGCGCGATCCGCTCGGCCAGCGCGATCGTCCGGGCGAGTTTGGGGCTCTTGCCGACGATCTGGTAGTGGACGCGATCTCCCGTGTGGGCGGAGGCGACGGTGGCGACCTGTCGGTTGGGCAGCAGGGCCGTCAGCAGATCCTCGACGGCGTGGCGGTCCAGAGGCTTGACCAGGAAGTCCCGGCAGCCGGCCTGAATGGCATGGACCGCCGCCCGGATTCCCCGGTGGAGCCGGCCTTCCGGACGGCTCTGGTCCGACAGCGCGGCCATCATCACGATCGGCATCTCGGGGCTTGCGGACCTGATTTCGTTTAGAAGCGTGAATCCGTGCCCGTGGTTCGAGGCGCCGTCGACGGGGGTGCTGATGAAAGCCAGGTCACAGGCGTTATTCTCCAGGGCGTCGAGAGCGGCTTTCTTGGTCGTTGCCAGTTGGGCGCCGATGCCTTTGCGGGCCAGCAGCTCGAGCAGGAGCCGAGCTGTCTGGGGCTCGTCATCCACGACCAGGACGTTGGCTCTGTCGTATTGTTCCCTGATTTTGCCTCTGTTGTCGGTCTTGGTTTGGCTCACGCTTGCCGCCTTCCAATGAATCTCCTGGTGCCGCATTCGGTTCGGTTCTCTTGTCGACCGTCCGGGTTATGGTTTCGGTTGGTTGAGCAATTGCTTGGGTCTGGCCTTCTGATACCATGCGATCAAGCGTCCGTGGGCCTGGGCCAGCTCCGTCCACGGGGAATCCGGGTATTCTTCGACCAGTTTCACGTACGTGTCTCTGGCTCCGATCATGTCCGTCTCTCGCAGGCAGTTGCCGAGCTGAAAGAGAATCCAGGCTCGATCTTCATGTGCGGTCGGGGCGTTCATGTCGAGGCGGTCGAGGGCCTTCTGGTAAAGGACGGCCGCTTCGGCCCGGCGGGAGCTGAGGAACAACAGTTCGGCCAGTTCGAGCGGGTCCTGGATGTGGTCGGCATCCTGGACGAGGCGTTTGAGCGCCTCATCGGTGGGGGCCGGCGGCGTGGTCTCCTCCGTTTGTGTCGAGATCCCTGGAGCTTCGACGGCGGTCTTCCACGGTTTTATCGGGAGCGGCTCGGGCGCCTCCGGTTCCTTCGGCTCGTCGAACTCGGTCGGGAGATCGAATGTCGGGGGCTGCTCGCCCGCCCCGAACTCGACGGACCGGATCTGCTTGATAAGCTGTGCGAGAGCGCGTCGGGTCTCGATGTCTTCGTTGGGGTCGGGCGCGGCCATGCGGCTTCGCCAGAGTTGTTTGGTCAGTTGGTTGCCAAGCATTGGGCCCACCGAAGGGGCCTCCGGTTGGGGCGGCCGCGTCGCCGGTCCCGATGGGGCAGTCGCTCGACGCGTGCCATCGGGTGACGCAGACCGTGACGTCGTCGGCCGGATCCTGGTGACGTAGTCGGCCACGGTTGAAACCTCCGCATCCGGGGACGTCGCGCTGGTCACGGTGCGGTCTGATGCGGTCTGGCTCCAGGTCGATTCGGCCGGCAGCAATCCCGCTGCCAGCCAGCACAGAGCGACGAACAAGGCCGGCACGGCCATCGGTCGCAGCGCCGGCGCGGCGGCGACGATCCTGCTCGTGTGAGGTTTGCGATATCGTTTCTTTTTCATTTGGATTCCGGTTGTTTTGTGCATGTCTTTTGCCCGCTCACCTTCGCTTTGATCTTGACGTCTCTACCTGGCATTGCCGGGCGATGAGGCCGGAGTCGCCGATGGGGGGGGCACCCTGTCACCGTGGCGTTCCAGAAAACTCGCCACCGCCCGTCCATACTGTCCCTGCCGGCGGTAGGCATCCGTCTGCAATTTCAGCAGGAGCTCTCTGTCGGGGCCCGGCTCGGCGTCCTGCAACAGTTGCTCGCATACCGCGATGGCCTGCCCGGGCCGGTTCAGACGCAGGCAGATTCGCGCCAGCTCGCCGCCGAGCCGTCGGGCAAGCGGTCCCGGCTTGACCAGTGTATACGTCTTGCTCAGCGTTTCGCGGGCCGACTCCAGCTCTCCTTTGCTCGTATAGCAGCGGGCCAGCTCCAGGGCCACCGCCGCCTTGAGGTCGGGGCTGGGCAGGAACGCCCCCTTCTCGGCCAGCAGGGCAATCGCCCGGTCCGTCAATCCGATGGACCGCAGGGCCTGGGTCCGCAGCAGCAACAGCTCGACGGTCTCCTGCTGCGAGAGTTGCCATGCCTGGGTGCCCTCGAGAATGTTGAGGGCTTCGACGAAGAGTTGCTGCTGCATGTACGTTTTCACGAGCGTGGCGACGGTTTCCACGTGCTGTTTTCGCGAGAGTTCCCCCGCCAGGGCGAGATTGAGTGCGGCGTGTGCCTGCTGCGGATTGTTCAGGGCGAGACAGGCCTTGCCCAGCAGCAGGCAGGCGGAATGAAACTCCCGGCGGTTCTGATCGCGCGCGAGGCGGACGTACCGGTTCAGCCACTCGGCGGCCGCCTGGTAATCCCCGGTTTCGTAGAAGGCCTGTCCCGCGCCGAGAGCGGATTCCGTCTGCGATTCGACCGAAAGGCCCAGTTGGAAGACCTTGCGGTAGAGGTTTCTCGCCTCGTTGTAGAGGCCGGCTTTCATCGAGGCGTCGGCCAGGTCGAGGCAGGCCCGGTCGGACAGTTCCGAATCGGGATAGAGTTCGACGAGCTGTTTGAAGTCCTCGTGAGCCCCGACGTAGTCGCGCAGTTTGACCTTGAGCCGCCCCGAGTAGAGCAGTCCGTACGGCGCCAGGGCGTGCTGAGAGGATCGATTGGCGACGAGCTTGTATTCGGCAATGGCCTCGTCGAGGCGTTCCCGCAGAGTGTGCAGCAGGCCCAGGGCGAAATGCCCGTGGGGGGCACGTTCGTCATCATCGGCCGTCAGGAAGAGCGTTTGCCACAGCGAGATGGACTCGGTCACGAGCAGCTTGGTGTGGTCTGACAGGGAGGTGTACGTGGATGGATCCAGTACGCTGACGTTTCCCCTCGCGTCCAAGCGGGCGAGCAGGCCGACGCTTCCGGCGGCGACGGTGACCACCTGTTGTGGTGTGGAGGAGGCCAGGTACAGGTAGACCGGTCGTCTGCGGACGGCCTCCTCATCGGGGGCATCGTGACCGTTGCTCGGCCAGCGAAGATTCAGCCTGGCGTTGCTGGCGAATCGCGCCAGGAGTTCGTCTACGGACGCCCCGTTACAGGTCACCGACCAGCGGGCGGTGCTGCCGGGGTTTGTGACATTGCGAATCTGCGGACTCAGCAGAGCCTCGTCCAGTTTCTGTTGTCCGGAATTCAAGAAGACCTTTAGCTGCGGCTCATCCAGATTCAGGAAGGGGTCGATGTCCGGGTGCCCGCTCCACAGGCAGGGTGGCACGTCGGTATCGACGTCGCGCAGGGACAGCAGATGACGGCTCAAGGCTTCGGCCACGAGGAAGTAGCATTCCTGCTGAACCGCCGAGGCCCACCTGATATCATAGTCCACCACTTCGATCAGCGCGACCGTCTGGTAGGCCCGGGTGGCCGCTTCCAGGTAGCGTTCGCGCGCCAGCAGGGTTACGCTCTGGTGATATCGCGCCAGCGCCCGGAGAGCCGGAAGGCGACTCAGCGCCACCGTCCGGAACATACTGTCGGCCTGTTTGATATCGCCGCTGTTCTTGCTGCACAGGGCCATTCGGAACAGGAGAAACTCGCGTAGCGGCTGGTTCTCCTCCGCAGCGGGGAGCCTGCGGTGCAGCTTCATATACGTCAGCAACGCGGTTTCGTAGTCTCCGGCCAAATAGAACTTCTCCGCCACCTGGAGAGAGAGCGGCTCGGGACGCGGCAGGCTCGGCTGGGTCGTGCTGAAATCGGCATACTCCCGGGTCGGGGTCTGCGGCAGGACGGGTTCGACCGGGGCCGGTTGCGGCGGCCGGACCGGGGCAACCGGACGGGCGGGCCCCGGCTGAGCGTTCTTTGCCGGTTGCAGTTTTGTGAACAGGGTCGAGGCAAACAGACCCGCCACCAGCGCGACGCAAACCAGCAGTATCTTTTGTGCCGTCGACAGGTGTTTCAGGACCGTCCCCAGGCTTACTGCCGGTGACGCCGTGTCCGGCTCCAGGGCATCCGTGTCGGGATCGGGCGCGCACATGAAGGGCGACAACGATGCGAAGATGTCGCCGGCCTCCGGCCCCTCACCGCCTGGGCCGGCGAACAACTCTTGGTCGAACGGCCCCCGGGCGTCCTTCTTCTTCCTGCGCTGCGGTTGTCGTCTGTCTATGGCCATGGTCTTTCTTTTTTCCTGGTTCCTTGCACGGCCGCGCCGTGTTGCGACAGCGCGGCCCGGGACCTTCATTTTGTGGTAGCAAGAGCCGTGCCAGGCCTTGCGCGACGTTGCTCGTGGGGTGACGAGAGCGGATCATGGGAGGTAAATGCCCTTTTCGCGGCGGTGTCCCGGCCGCATGGCAAAAGGCATGGTGTCAGGATTCTATACGGCTCGGCAGATTTTCTGACATTGGACGCCTTGTACTGCATTCCATAAGTCGTGCGACCATAGATTGCTTCGCTACGTGCGCAATGACATGGAGGACCCGGGTAGGGTGCCTGCGCGGCAAGAGCGCCCGGGCGCGAGGTGCCGAAGGGCTCAAGCGACTTCTACCGGTTGCCCCTGTTCCAACGGGTTGGAGACGGACTGAATCTCGCCCTGCCTGGGCAGGCTCTTCTGGATGTTGTACTGTTTGACCTTGGCGTAGAGGGTCGCCCGGGTGATGCCGAGCAAGGAGGCGGCCTGAGTCTTCTGCCATCCGGTCTCGTGCAAGGCCCGGGCGATGAGCTCACGCTCGGCTTTTTGCAGCGAGAAATCCTTGATTCCCGGACGGCAGAGAGCCCCGCCGGCATTCTCGGTCTCCATCGGCTCGATCACGATGCTTTCGAGTCCGATCTTGTCCGTTTTTTCCAGGAGGACGGCCCTCTCCATGACGTTGCGCAGCTCGCGCACGTTTCCCGGCCAGTGGTGTTTGTGCAGGGCTTCCAGTGCGAGTTTGGTGATCGCTTTCTTCTTCTGATCGGGGCTGCAGATGGTTGAGGTGTTCAGAATGTACTCGGCCAGCAGCTTGATGTCCTCTCTTCGGCCGGGCGACCTCAAAGGCGCCAGCGGGATGGGACAGATGTTCAAACGGTAGTAAAGATCCTGTCTGAACCGTTTCTCTTCCATCTCCCTCTTGAGGTTGCGGTTGCTGGAGGCGATGATGGTTGCCTTGCACGTGAGGTCCTTGACGCCGCCGACCTTGCGGAAGGTCTTCTCCTGGAGGACACGGAGCAGCTTGGCCTGGGGTTCGAGCCCCATTTCACTGATTTCGTCGAGGAAGAGCGTCCCTTCGCCCGCGAGTTCGAGCAGGCCCGTTTTGTCACGGTCGGCGCCGGTGAAGGCGCCCTTCACGTGTCCGAAGAGTTCGCTTTCGAGCAGATTGGCGGTGAGGGCCGCGCAGTTGACGGCAACGAACGGCTTATCCGGATGCCGGATCGTGTGGATGGCTCGGGCGGCCACCTCTTTGCCGGTGCCCGTCTCGCCGACGATCAGGACGGGATTGCAGCGGCTCTGCCCGACGAGCTTGACCATCTCGATGGTGCGGCGGGCTGCCTTGCTGCGTCCGACCATCGCCACGGCGGCGGCGATTTCGTCGACAAAGTAGTCCGCATAGGTCGTGGCGCCGGTGGCTTCCGACTGACGGGCACTGACGTCGGCGGCAATCCGGCGCAGGCGTTCGCGGTCGTCATCGCTCAAAAGATGATGGGACGCGCCTGCTCTTTTGTATTCTTCAGAGGAAAACGGCGCGCCCGCCGCGGCGATCACCACGGCGCTTTGCGGCCGACTGTCTCCGTTATCGGTCTTTTCGAGAAACTCGCGCAGGCGTGCGGGGGTGACGGACCCGTCGCACAGGGTCATCTCCGGAGTCACGGTGTTGACTATGTCAATCGCTTCGGCGGGATCGTCAGCCACGAAAACTTCGTGCGCTACCTCCTGTGCCATGTCACGAAGCCTCGGGCTGTTGCTGACCACGACAATCCTGCGCAATAAACTCATATCGTTTCCTAAACAAATGTCACGTTCATGCTCTGCAAAAGTTCCGTGCTGGGATACGTGACAAATCGACAGCCCATTTGCAATATCTTTAATTTTTATTGGACGCCGCCCCATGTCACGCTGGAGGGACACGTTCGCCGCGGACTGAGGACCGCCTTTTTATGGGATAAACAAACGCCGCGTCGCGATTTGTATCGGACCCGTATCCGGGCAGGAAGGCGGTTCTGCTTTTTATGGGACTCGGTGGTGTCACTTGCAAGCGCCAGAAAGAGGGAAGAGGACGTCAGGTCCGACGGGGTGGGGCTGGCAGAATCTTCCCGGGAGGCAGGAAAATTGTTCCCCTCCGGTCGACGGTCGGACCGACGCCCCGGGAAGCGCGAAGAAATCCATGTCATCCTAACTCCTTGTCTTCTGCAAGCTTAGGCTCATGTCGATCGGTTTGTGTTTCCTCGTGGCACGGGAATTGCCCTGACTCGTTGCGACAGGCCGCATCGTGTGAGCCGGTATGGCAGACATGGGATCGCGGCTCGATCGTATGTTTCTTCGTGGAAAGGAAGTCGGATGAGTTCGGCATCGACGGTTTCATCGGCAAGTGACATCCAGATGGATTACATGAAGCTCCTGGTGACGCAGTTACAGAACCAGAATCCGCTGGAGCCGCTGGACAACAACGAGATGGCGGCGCAGTTGGCGCAGTTCTCCGAGCTGGAACAGTTGGAGAACATGAACGCGTCTTTCAGCCGCGTGCTGGACTCGGTGCAGCAGAGCTACGCGAGTTCCTTGATCGGCAAGGACGTTTCTTTTGAGGTGCGGGCGGCCGACGGTGGCCTGGAGACGAAAACGGGTGAGGTGGAAGAAGTGATCATGGAAGATGATGGGGACATCACCCTGGTCGTGGACGGGCAGAACGTCCGCCTGGCGGACGTGACTGCGATTCGAGAATAGGACGCCAAGGAGCGTTTTCAGTAGTAGGAGACGGGCAAAATGAGTTACGCGTTGTCATCAGGAGTGACGGGGCTTCAAGCCCATCAGAAGATGCTGGACGTGGCGGGCAACAACCTTGCGAATGTCAACACAACCGCGTACAAATCCAGCTCGATCAGTTTTTCGGAGCTTCTGGGTCAGACGCTGCAGGATGCGACACAGCCGACCGATCAGATCGGCGGGACCGACCCTATGCAGATGGGCAGCGGTGTGGATGTCACGAGTATCACGCCCAACATGACCCAGGGCAGCATCGTGAAGACAGGCAATCCCCTGGACATGGCCATCGAAGGGGAAGGCTACTTCGTTGTGGACAGCAGTGAGGGCCCCTTGTACACGCGCGCCGGCATGTTCGGAGTGGACGAGAGTGGTTATCTTGTGGATCCGGCCACCGGCTATCGCGTGCAGCGCATGGGATTGACCGGTGAGAGTGACGGCTTTCAGATCACCGGTGACAGCAGTATTCGCATTCCCTACGACGTCGCGCTGCCGGCTCGGATGACATCAGAGATTACCATCACCGGCAATTGTAGCTCAGATGCCACGCCCGTCGCCCAGGCCCAGGTCCTGGTGTCGGAAATCAGCTATACATACAATGGCGGCACGGACGCCTCCGAGACGACGGAAATCGACCAGCTTGACCAGTTCAGCGGCGGTTCGGGCCCGAACGGCGAGCTGGCCGGCGGGGAAACGGGCACCATCACCATCGCCGGCTACGACAAGGATGGCAACGCCTTGAGCAGCGGTCTGACCTTTACAGTCTCGGACACCACGACGTTGGGAGATTTGGTCAACCACCTCAATACGAACGTTCTCAACGGCGCCACCGCTTCGATTGTGAACGGTCAGATTTGTATCACGGATGATGTGACGGGCTACAGCAAGTCCGATATCAGCTTGTCGTACTCCGGCACCGGTTCTCTGGAGACACCGTCGTACTTCGAGATTCCCACGGTGGGAGGCGATGAGGTCAAGAACATCAACATCGCCATTTTCGACTCTCTGGGAGGCAAGCACGTCCTGTCGGCGGCACTGGTGCGCACCGATACGATCAACACGTGGGACCTGGTACTTACCTCGGTGACGGGAAACGTCAGTGCGATCGGCTTGGATAATCGCCGTGTCAGCGGCATTCAGTTCGATCCTGAAACGGGTGCCTATTCCGGCATTCCCTTGACCGAGACGGCTGAATTCACCATGACGTTCGATCATGATACGGCCCATCCTCAGACTGTCTCTCTGGACTTTGGAACGGTAGGCTCTTTTGACGGCCTGACCCAGTTCGCCGGCACCTCCACCGCGGTGGCGCGCGACCAGGATGGGTATGAGGCAGGCAGTCTCTCCACGGTATCGGTCAATAGTGAAGGGGTGCTCTTCGGCGCCTTCTCCAACGGAATCAAGAAGGACCTTGCCACGATTCAGATTGCCACGTTTAACAACCCGGCGGGTTTGCAGAATGTGGGTGGGGGATACTTCGCTTCGTCGGCCAACTCCGGCGGGGCGGTGGCCGTCCAGGCGCAAACCGCAGGCGCCGGTTCCGTCCAGGGCGGCGCTCTGGAGAAGTCCAACGCGGATGTGGCCACCGAGTTTGTCAATCTCATTCAGGCCCAGAATGGATTTCAGGCGAACGCCCGCACCATCACGGTGGCAAACCAGATCCTTCAGGAGCTCACCAACCTCATCAGGTAAGCATCGTTTTCGGCCCTAGCAGTACTGTTATTGGGGATTCGAATGGCAATCGGCAGCACAACCTGGAACTTTCGGGATATCGTCCTGGCGCAGATGACGCCCCATGAGAGGTGGTCTGCGGCCCGGCGAATCGATTCCGGGTTTGTCTCGGAGTATGGGCTCGTGCTGCTGATCGGCTTCGTCCTTTTCGTGCTGATTGTCCTGCTCTGGTGGGTCAGCTCTCGGCGCCGGACCCTCCAGCCTGAGTCCCGGCAGGAACGGTTTGGCCAGGACGCGATCCGAAGGGGACTCAGCGTGCGGGAGCGCCGGATCCTCTTGGCGATTGCCGTACGCAGCGGCCTGCGGCAACACGAGAAGGTGCTTGACTCTCCGGCGGCTTTCAGCCAGGGAGCGAAGAAGTTGCTGGCCGAGTTTGCCTATACCCGGACGCCTCAGGAAAACCGGCACCTGACAGAGGAAGTGGCGTCTCTGCGGCAAAAGCTGGGTTTTGCCAGCATCCGGCGGTTGGACGAACGGGTTGATGAGGCCGAGCCGAGCAGCCGGAGCATCCCCGTGGGCACGACGGTTGAACTCCTCTCGCAAGGGCAGCAAGACAAGATCGCTGTGGAGGGGACGGTAGTCCGCAACGATGAGATCGAATTGGCCGTGGAGTCGAACTCAACCGTCGAGGGCGGGGCCGGTACGCGTTGGCGGGTTCGATATTGCTCCGGCATGTCGCTCTGGGAGTTTGACGCGACGGCGATCGACTGTGAAGGAACGAGACTGACGCTCAACCACAGCCAGGACATTCGCTTTCTCAATCGCCGACGGTTCGCACGCAGGGCGGCAAACCGGCAGGCGCTTGTGGCACTTTTTCCGCTTGTGCGAGGCGCCGTGCCCGGCGCTGTTGCGGCGGCACCGGGCCCGGACCCCGTCGGCCCGTCGGATGACGCCCGTCGCGGTGGGCTTGCGGTGCCCGAATTTGCCGACGCGGTAGTGACGGAAGTGGCCGGGCCGGGTCTGCGGATCAGGTCGTCCTTGCACGCCCGGGAAGGCGACCGGGTGCTGGTTCTGTTCGGTGCAGCCGACGGCAACGCCCTCGTGGAGGAAGGAAACGACAGCGGGAGGCCGCCGTGCATGGCAGAGCATATCGGCTATGTTCGGCATTGCCAGAGCGTTGGCGATGAGCTGTCACTCGCGGTCGAGCTGACCGGTCTCAACAGTGTTGAGATGGACGAGCTCATACGCCTCGCGGCTCTGGCGGAAAATCCGTATGACGAAGGCGAGGCCGACAGTGCCGACCCCGACGCTCGACTGGACGAACGGTCCGATGCGGGCACGACAGTGAAATCGCACGTGGCGCAGGGGGTGTAGCGTGGCGGAAATTGCCGAACAAGTCAGTGCCAGCCTGGATGCCTTGACCAGAGAGTTCGACGTCATCGCCCACAATCTGGCCAACGTGAGCACGGTGGGTTACAAGCGTCGCTGCAGTGCGTTCAGCGAAGCTCTTGGCCAGGCGACCACGGGCACCGAAGGCAGCGGTGAAGAGGAGTCGTCGCAGGCCGTTTTTGACTTCTCACAGGGGCACCTGATTCAGACCGATCGAGTGCTCGACTGTGCTCTGCACGGAAAGGGCTTTTTCGTTGTGGAGACGCCGGACGGCCCGTTGTACACACGGCATGGTGTGTTCGAGACCAACCAGAACGGACAGGTTGTCGATCTTTCCGGGCGGATTGTGGCCGGGACGGCGGGGCCTCTGGTGGTGCCTGCGAATGTGGGGCTTTCCCGCGTGCACATCGGCTCGGACGGGCGGGTCAGCGCCGACGGCGCTGCCATCGGTCAGTTCCGAGTGGTGGAGTTTGCGGACAACGAGGATCAGCTCGTTCCGGCAGGGGAGAACTGCTTCTGGGCTCCGGAAGATGTCGATCCCATGGACGTAGAGAATCCCGTCGTCAAACAGGGTTTCCGGGAAGCCTCCAACGTCAGGCTGATCGACGAGCTGGTCAACATGATCATGGTGTCCCGTATGTACGAGGCCAACGTGCGACTGGTGAATGTGACAAAAGACGCGACCGACAGTCTGATCGGTGCGGCCTCCGGGTAACGCCGGCGCAACCGCCTGCAAGAGAAGGAGAACTTCCTATGTTGAGAGCATTTTCCACTTCCGCAACGGGCATGATGGCCCAGCAGAAGTTGGTGGATGTCATTGCCCACAACCTGGCGAACGTCAATACGACGGGTTTCAAACGCAGCCACATCAACTTCCAGGATCTGCTCTACGAGAAAGAAAGGCAGGCCGGTACGGAGATTGCCCCTGGGATCAACGCTCCGACCGGATTAGAGGTGGGCAGCGGCGTTCGTGTCGGCTCAACGCTCAAGGTGTTCAGTCTGGGCGAGTTTCGCAGCACGAATCGCAATCTGGATATTGCCATCCGGGGAGAAGGATTCTTCCAGGTTCTCATGCCGGACGGGGCCACCCGCTATACGCGCGACGGGTCCCTGCAGGTCAATGCGACCGGGCAGCTCGTCACCATGTCGGGATACCCCATAGAGCCGGCCATTACGATCCCGACCGACGCCGCAACCATCGACATCGGTGCGGACGGCGGCGTCAACGTTACCGACGGGACGGGCACGCGTTCCGTGGTCGGGACGATCGACCTGGCGCGTTTCGCCAACCCTGCCGGTCTGACGGCCGAGGGCGACAACCTGTTTGCCCCGACCGACGCCAGCGGCGAAGCCGAAATCGGCACGGCCGCGCAGGACGGGTTCGGAGCGATTCAGTCCGGCTTCCTGGAAAAGTCGAACGTGCAGATGGTGGATGAGCTGGTCAATCTGATCACGGCCCAGAGGGCCTATGAGATCAACTCCCGCGCGATCCAGGCGGGCGACGATATGCTTCGCAATACGAACAACATCTTCAAATAGGAGCGGTCATGAATCGTAACGTTCTATTGATGGTCCTGGTCGGCGGCGCGCTGCTGTCGCGCTGCCTCGTTGATTCGGCGCGCAGTGCGGACAGCGGTGCGCTGGACCGCCCCTTGTTGCAGATTCATCTTCCCCGGGAGGTGACGGTTCAGAGCAGCCTGCTGACTCTCGGCGAGATCAGTATCGTGCGCGGTTCGGGCTCGCTGGCGGCTCGAACGGGCAAGATCGGCCTGGGACGGCTGTCCGTGCCCGGCCAGAAGGTGACCGTTGATCGCACGACGATCCTCAGTCGCCTGGCGTCGCAGGGAATTCCGGGAGACCGCGTTCGCCTGACCGGGGCTCAAAGCGTGGTGGTGCGGCGGCAACAACAGATCGTTGACAGCGATGAATTCATCGCCTTGGCGCAGATGTTTCTCAAGCAGAATCCTCCGGCTCGTTCCGTGAGTGAAAGCATCGCGGTGTCCCGCCCGCAGGACCTGATTCTGCCCGGCGAGACGGGAAACATCCGGGTGATTCCCGCGTTCGTCAGGAACGGAGCCCGGGGATTCGTCACGGTCCGGATTCGCGTAGTCGTGGACGATAAGACCGTGGGGACGCGGGATATTCCCTTCCGGCTCCGCTACCAGTGCCACCGGGTCGTGGCCGCGCAGGAGATTGCCAAGGGGGCGATCCTTACCCCCGAAAACGTCAAGGTCGAACCGATTGTCTCGGATCGTCCCGAGCCGGTGGGCTGGAAACCGCCCTATGGCTTGGTGGCTTTGCGCGACGTGCGGGAAAACGTCGAAATCCGCGCCGACATGATCGGTGCTCCCGAGTCGGAGGTCTCGATTCGACGCAACGAGACCGTCGTCATTCGGCTGGAACGACCGGGGTTGCTGGTGAGCGCCGTGGGGATCGCCCTGCAACAGGCCGGTGCGGGCGACTATATCAAGGTCCGCAACACCGACTCGAATCGGGTCATCGTATGCAGGGTGAATGCGGATGGGACCGTCCAACCTGTGCTTTGAAGCGAGGATAGGCAGCGCATGTCACAAGTGCAGATGGGAAGTTGCCGGTGCGATGTTGTCCCGCTACGGCCGCGAAGGCCGCAGCGTTTTGCTTTTATTCGTCTTTGTCTTGGGAAGGGGTGCCAAATGAACAGGAACGCGTTCGTTTTGATCGCAGCGACTTGCGCGTTGTTTGCGGGTGACTGCTTGTACGCCGGGTCCATCTGGGCCAAGCGGGACAAGAGCATGCAGGCCTTGTATGCCGATGACGTGGCGCACAACATCGGCGACATCTTGACCGTCATCATCAGCGAAGACAGCAAGGTGGACAACAAGGCCAAGCGAGACCTGCAAAAGGAGACCGGGCGGTCGAGCGACTTCAACGGCGAGCTGAACATCGACCACATTTTGCCCAGCATTCCCGGCTTCACCATGAATGCCGAATCGACGAATGAAATGAAGAGCAAGGCCGATTACAAGGACGAGCGCACCTACGAAGATCGAATCAGCGTGGTGGTGGTCGATATCCTGCCCAACCGCAATCTGGTTGTGATTGGCAGCCGGGACCGGAGCATCGCCGGCGACGTGCAGACCATCGAAGTCAGCGGAATCGTTCGGCCGAGCGACATTTCCTTCAGCAACACGATCAAGAGCGAACAGGTCGCCAACTTTCAGATCGTGACGAAGAACAGCGGTGTGGCCGCTGCCTATGTCAGCCCCGGATGGTTTGGAAAGATCTTCGACGTCCTTTGGCCGTGGTAGGCCGTCCCGTCAGATTCGTGCCGTGTTTCCTGGAGATGTATAACAATGAACCGTAGTCTGACATGTGCCTCGGATCACCGCTCTGCGACCGGCCTCGCCCTGGCGGGGCTGACGCTCGTGCTGGCCCTCTGTGCCTCCGCGCCGGGGGAACGCATCAAGGACATCGTGGACATTCAGGGCGTTCGAGGCAACCCGCTCAGCGGCATTGGCCTGGTCACCGGCCTGGCCGGCACGGGCGATTCTTCGCTGCTTTCCCGGCAGATGCTCACCAACGTTCTGCGCGACTCGGGCCTAGTGCTTTCTCCGTCGGATGTCACAGGCGGGAACATCGCCGTGGTGATGATCACCGCCGAACTGGGCCCCTTCGATCGGGAAGGCTCGCGCATCGACGTCGATGTCTCGGCGCTGGGCGATGCCAAGACTCTCCAGGGAGGCATGTTGCTGGCGACGCCTTTGAAAGGTCTCGATGGGCAGGTGTACGCCGTGGCCCAGGGCGGGGTCTCCCTGGGTGGCTGGGCGGCCTCGGGCCAGCAGGCAAGCCTTTCGAAGAATCATCCCACGGTGGGACGCATCGCCGGAGGTGCGATCGTGGAGAAGTCCGAGCTGGCCACGTTCGTGGAAGAGGCGGCCGGCCGTCGGTTCGTCAACCTGTACCTGCGCAACAACGATTTCTCGACCGCCGGACGTATCGGCGAAGTCATCAACGGGCTTTACCCTGATTGTGCTCTGGTGCTGGACGCCGGCACTGTGAAGGTCAGGGTCCCGGACGATGTGACCCGGCAGGAAGTCGTCCGGTTCATCGATGACATCACGCAGTTGGACGTGGCGGTGGATGTCCCCGCCGTCGTGGTCATCAACGAGCGGACCGGCACCATTGTCGTGGGCCAGAACGTGGGAATCTCCACGGTAGCGATCTCCCAGGGCAGCCTGGTGGTGAAGGTCAAAGAGACCGCCCAGGTCTCCCAGCCGACGGCGCCGTTCTCGGACGCCGGATCGACGGCAGTGATTCCGGAGTCTTTGGTAGGGGTAGAGGAGCAGGATGCCCACTTGATTCCCGTGGCCCGGTCGGTGACCGTTTCCGAACTGGCCAAGACGCTCAATGCTATCGGCGCTTCGCCGCGCGACCTGATCGCCATCTTCAACGCCTTGAAGAAGGCCGGCGCGTTGCAGGCGAAGCTGGAGATTATGTAAGTAACTATCTCAAAAGGTTCAAGCGGTGCTGCCGGCGGTACCAGAGCAGGC
>CAYPZL010000084.1:0-23227 GCA_964415045.1 uncultured Pirellulales bacterium
GCTAAGATAACTCCAAAACCCTCGTCTGGGGAGGCTCCAATTTCATAGTCTATCTAACCTGCGGACTTGAGATCGCTTCGTTCACGGCCCATCGCGGCGCGCCGGGATTCGCCTGCGGCTCAGAGGATGTGGTCTACGATGTGGCGGGCGCTGAGGAAGATGTCGATGCCGAGGGCGGCGGCGAGCAGGGCCCAGCGGAGCCAGTGCAGGCGGAGCTTCTGGCGGGCCATGAAGTACAGAATGGCCAGCGCCACGGCGCCGACGAGATAGCGCTTGGCGGCCTCGACGAAGAGGCGGGCGTAGCCGTCGGCCAGGCCGAAGATGAACTGGAAGTACTTGGCCGCCAGCAGCAGGGTAACGATGGCCAGCACGCCCAGCACGATCGCGGCAGCCAGAATCCATTTGCGGTCGGCGTGGCCCGCCTCGATCAGGCCCTGCAAACCGATCCCGCTCAGGACCGCGCAGCAGGTCATGGGAATGCTCAGCCAGAGGATGGGGCTGACGCCCAGCCACAGGACGGCGGGGGGGCCCAGCAGCGACTTGCAGAAGGCCAGCAGGAACCCGGCCACCAGGACAATCAGGAAGCCATGACGGCGGGCCTTCCACATCATCACCAGGCCCAGAACCAGCGCCGCGACCGGGACGTGGTAGATCCCGACCAACGCGGTGCTGCGCCGGACCACGACCAGCGGCGCGACGAACCCGGCCAGGTCGGACAGGTGCATCTCGGCCTGGAGCGGGGCCGCGAACAGACGGTGCTTCGGCGACGAGGAGGAGAGGTAGAAGAAGAGCACGATGACCAGGAAGGGCAGGAGCAGCGGCGCCGCCCCGATCCATTTGCCGTGCTTCTTGCCCAGGTAGGCGGCGGGGACGAACAGCCACGGGATCGTCGCGGCCAGCAGCCCGGCCGTGGGGTGGAATTTGCCCAGGCCCAGCAGGTAGGGGCCGAACCCATAGACCAGCCCGGCCAGCAGCGAGCCGGTGAAGCCCATCACCCAGCGCCGGCTCAGCATGTAACTGCCGAAAGCCGCCAGGCAGGCGTTCAGGGGCAGCAGCCATTGCCATCGGTCGAAGCCGTCGAAGTGGGGCTGGTACAGATAGGCCGCGAAGACCGCGTACAGGCCAGCGGCGGCGACGTACCAGGCAATGGCGGATTGATGATTGCGAATGGTCGATTCCTCCCGGGCCGCTTCCGTGCGGCCGATCGCGAACGCGGGCTGCGGCGCGAGCCCATCGTCAGCCTCAGTTTTTCAGGACCACCTTGCCGGTTCCGCGTGTGATCCGTCCGATCTTGTTCACTTTTTCGCCCCAGCGCAGCAGCTTCCGCGCGATCGACTCGGCAAAATCTTCGGCCACCACCAGCACATAGCCGATGCCCATGTTGAACACGCGGAACATCTCGTCCTCCTCGACGGGGCCGGTCTTTTGCAGGAACGAGAAGACCTTCGGTCGCGGCCAGCTCGATTTGTCGATCACGGCGTTGCAGTTTTTGGGAAGGACGCGGGGGATATTGCCGACGAGGCCGCCGCCGGTGATATGCGCCATGGCGTGTACGACGCGCTTGACCTTGTACTTCGCCAGCAGCTTGACGATGGGCCGCACGTAAATCCGCGTCGGCGCCAGCAGCGCCTCGCCCAGCGTCGTGCCGTCCAGCTCGTCGATGACGTCCTTCATCTTCAACCTGGCGCGCTTGAAGCAGATGTTCCGCGCCAGCGTGTATCCGTTGCTGTGCAGGCCGCTGGAGCGCAGGCCCAGGATGACGTCGCCGGGCCGGACCTGTTTGCCCGTGATGATCTTGTCCTTCTCCACCACGCCGACGGCGAAGCCGGCCATGTCGAAGTCGCCCTTGCGATAGGTGTCGGGCATCTCGGCGGTCTCGCCTCCGATCAAGGCGCAGTCGGCGGTGCGGCAACCACCCGCGATGCCTTTGACCAGCTCGGCGATGTGGGCCGGCTCGAGCGTGTGCACGGCTAAGTAGTCCAGGAAGAACAGCGGCTCGGCGCCCATGACCAGCATGTCGTTGACGCTCATGGCCACCAGGTCGACGCCCACGGTGTCGTACTTGCGGGCCTTGGCGGCCAACTGCACCTTGCTGCCCACGCCGTCCGTGCAGGCGATCAGAACCGGATTGCGATAGTTCTTCTTGAAGAGCTTCTCGTCGTAATCCAGGCGGAACAGTCCGGCGAATCCGCCCGGCGCCGCCACCACCCGCGGGCCGAACGTGCTGGCCAGGCTCGACTGAATCCGCGCGACCATCGCGTCGTTGGCCTCGATGCTCACCCCCGCCTCTTCGTAGCTGACGTATTTACTCATTGGCCGACGCCGAATTCCTCGAACATGTGCATCTGGTAGTGTTCCATCGCGAACTTGTTCAACGCGATATCGATAGGGACGCGGTATTTGCCGCTCCAGCACGCCGTACAGAAATGATCGCCCGGAAGCGCCGCGCACGACAGCATTCCTTCCAGCGACAGATACCCCACGCTGTCGACCTCGAGAAAATCCCGAATCTCTTCGATACTCTTGTTGTTGGCCAGAAGCTCCTCTTTGGTCGGGAAATCGACCCCGTAATAGCACGGGAATCGAATGGGCGGACAGCTCACCCGCATGTGAATCTCTTTGGCTCCCGCTTCGCGCAGGGCGCGAATCTTGCCGCGTGTGGTCGTGCCCCGCACGATGGAATCGTCCACCACGATGACGCGCCTGGCGGCGACGACTTCGCGGATGATCGCGAGCTTGAGCTTGACCTCAAGTTCGCGCATCCTCTGGTCGGGCGAGATGAAGGTCCGGCCGACGTAATGGCTTCGCACCATCCCCATATCGAACGGAATCCCGCTTTCTTCGGCGTAGCCGATGCCCGCCGAGGTCCCGGAGTCGGGTACGGGAATCACCACGTCGCCCTCGGCCGGATACTCCCGGGCCAACTGGTGGCCGAGCTTCTTGCGAAACTGGTGGACGTTCTCGCCGAAAATGTGGGAGTTCTGCTTGGCGAAATAGACGTGCTCGAAGATGCAGTGGGCCGGGGTGATATCGCGGCGCGACACGAAGAAGCGGCTGTGGAGCCCGTCCTTGTCGAGCCGGACGATCTCGCCGGGCTCGACCTCGCGGACGAATTCGGCCCCGACTGCGTCGATGGCGCAGGTTTCGCTGGCGACGAGGAAATGCCCTTCGGCGGTCCGGCCGATGCAGAGCGGCCGGATGCCGTACGGGTCGCGTGCCGCCTCGATACAGTCGGCAAAGAGGAAAATCAGGGAATAGGCTCCCTGGAGATGGTTCAAAACGTGCCCCAGCGGGTCAGGTTTGCTCTGATGCGTCGGCTTGGCCAGGAGATGAATGATAATCTCGGTGTCGCTGGTGGACTTGAAGATGCTGCCGTACGCCTCGTATTCGTCGCGGAGCAGTCCGGCGTTGATGAGATTGCCGTTGTGGGCGACTGCGACCTGCCCGCGCGAGTACTGGGCCAGCAGGGGCTGGCTGTTGACCGCCTTGGACGAGCCGGTCGTGGAGTAGCGGACGTGTCCGATGGCGATGGGGTTGGCCAGCTTCTCCATGGTGCCCGAGCCCCCGCGGAAGACCCGCCGCACCGTGCCCATGCCCTTGAAGCACTGGACGAACTCCCCGTCGCTGGAGGCGATGCCCGCCGATTCCTGCCCCCGATGCTGGAGGCTGTGCAGCCCTACGTAGGTCTTCTCCACGGCGTCGGGGTCGCCGAAGATCCCGAACAGCCCGCATTCCTCTTTCTTCTCGGGAAAGACCTCACGCCCGTCGTTTTCCGAAACCAACTCAGACATGACCCTCACACTGACTTCAAAGCACCGATCGATTACGTTTGCCGGATACGCCCGATTCACCCACCAGGACGCCAGTTTAGTGATTCGGTTCGCCGGAGTCAATCGCCGTCTCGAGAAGCTCTCGCAAGAGCGGCTGAAGGTTCCTGATGGCATTGCCGCGATGGGAGATGGCGTTCTTCTCCTCGGCGACAAGCTGGGCAGCCGTTTTGCCCAGATGCGGCACGAAGAAGATCGGGTCGTACCCGAAGCCGTTGGTTCCGACCTCCCGCTCGCCGATCAGACCCTCCACCGTCCCTTCGGTCTCGATCAGAACCTCTTCCGGACTGGCTAAGCACAGGCAGCAGACGAACCGCGCCGTGCGCCTCTCACGCGGCACGCCCTCGAGCAATTCGAGGACCTTCGCCATATTGCGATGGTCCAGAAGACTGCGGTCCTCGCCGGCCGCCCGCTCGCCCGAAAAGCGCGCCGACTGCACCCCCGGCGCCCCGTCCAGCGCATCGACCACCAGCCCCGAGTCGTCGGCCAGCGTCCAGAGACCCGTCGCCCGGGCATATTCGGTCGCCTTCTTCCGGGCGTTCTCGGCAAACGTCGCTCCGTCCTCAACGACTTCAGCGATCCCGGGAAAATCGCCCAGGCTCCGCCACTCAACGTCCGCCTCAAGCAGCGCCCCCAACTCCCGAACCTTCCCCGGATTCGTCGTGGCTACCAGAATTCTATGGGTTTTGCTGCTCATAGGAGCACTGCACAGTACAGGACTCGTAATTTGATCTCCTGGCTCAGGGAGGGCTAAGTCTCTTCATCTCGGCAGCGATCTTGGCAATTACCTCAGGATTGTGAATACTCTTCTTTTTTCCGCTCTTGACGGAATAGACGAAGAACACCTTGCCCCCAAACTTAGCCTCAAATTTTGCGTGGTTCGATTCGTGCATTTTTTCCCACTGGTAGTGGTTCAACGCCAAGCCCGTGACAGATTTTATTTGGAGGCCCATGTATTTCTCCCCCACTTGTATGTAGAAATCCACGTTGTAGGTGCGGTCCCATATGTCCGGCGCCGGCTCGATATTCGCCCCCAGTGCAGCTTCCAATTGACCGTATACAGTGTCAATTTCTGACCGATACCCCTCATACGTTCTGTTGAGAACAAGGTTGTAGGCATAATCGATGCATTCTTCTTCGTTAATGGAGACCAACTCGCTATGCACTACTTCAGAGAGTTTCACGTACAGTTTCTGACCGATCTCGCGGATGTACTCTCGAGTGATTCTAGCACCATCGCGCTTCTTTTGAACCGCGTTCGCGAAGTAGAATGCTTCCCACTCTTCAAACGTACGGGGAGAACAGTGACGAATCAACTCCGAAGTTGGTCCCACACTGTGAGCCTTGTTAAGGCCCCAACGATTCATGGCATAGTTGAGCAGCGTCTCTCTCTTGAACTTGAGATTCCTCCCGTCACTGCCCGACAACCACTCCTTGGCCATTAGTCTCTCCTCGCGGCAGAAAGAAACTTGTTCTTATACCGATAGTCTAACGTAGCATCCACATCCACCAGTCCTTTGCGGATCAGGTGGGCATTCAGAAAGGTCCTGTTCTGCAGGTAGAGATAGCAGAGCAAGTTGTTCTCTTTGTCGTACTTCACTTCGTCAAATTTCATGGCCACTCTCTGGCCGGATGTCCTATCCTCAAGGAACTGGACCGCCTGCTCGCGCGTTTCCGCGCGCTCTTTTATGCCCAGGAGGCGGATATTGACACCGTCGCCCAAGATCAGACGTTCGGGTGAAAGGACCTCGCGCACCCTGTGATACTCCTCTCTCTTTCGACTTCGATGGTTGATCTTCGATCCAAATTCGAGCTTTCTCGGATCGATCTTTTTGTCAAATTGAACAGGGTCCCGAAAAATATATGGCAGTCGGCCCACGGCCTCACCAGAATCAAAGGCAGTTTCTCTTTGCGTCAGGAAATCGAAGCTTGCGTCCTGAAAAAGCAGCTTCTTATCGATACCCAGCTTCTCGCGGATGACGTGCAGGAAATCCGGATTCACCTCGTAGCCAACCGAGTTCCTGCCAAGGTTCCTTGCAGCCAACGCCGTTGTCCCGCTACCGAGAAATGGGTCGAGGACGGTATCGCCAACAAACGTGAACATCTTGATCAAGCGACGAGGGATCTCTTCCGGAAAAACGGCCAGGTGCTTGTCCTGTCGCTCGCCGGGGATATTCCAGTGCCCGGTGAAGAACTGGTTCCACTCCTCTGTCGTCAGCCGCGATTGCTCCTTGGTTTCTTTGCTGACCTTCGGTGCCGTCCCGTGTTTCTTGAAAATCAGAATGAACTCGTAATCTATCTTCAGTATTCCGTTTCTCGGGAAAGGGAAGGAGCCCATTATCGTTGCCCCGCCCGTAGTATTGCAGGTCGTGACCTTCTGCCAGATAACCGCTCCCATATAATCAAAGCCGACGGTTTCGCAAAATTTAATGATTTCGGTTCTTATAGGAATGACCTTATACCGTCCGTAGTACACGGAACGAGCGAACTGGTCGCCGATGTTTACGCAGAGCCGGCAGCCCTTCGCCAGGACCCTGTGACATTCCGACCAGACAAGATTCAGATTGTTAATGTACGTTTCATAACTGTCATCAAACCCAATTTGTTGCCCGTTCCCATAGTCTTTCAACTGCCAATAGGGCGGGGACGTGGCCACGAGATGTACCGATTCGTCGGGCAACTCCGCCATGCATCGCGAATCACCGGTAATTATCCTATGCTTGGTCTGCACTGGGTTTGCCTCAAAAAGTCAACTGTTGGCATAGGTGGTTTATACTTCTTTGTTGGATGGCCTGTCAAGACGGCTCGTACGGTCGGATCAGCGGTTTTGAGTTCCACCGATACTGCGTTGACCGGGAGAGCCACCCACATGGCCTCCGTTTAATCAAGAAGCCTTCGCCTGCCCCTCTGTTGTACCGAGCGAGCCTTCGACGTCACGAGAACGCTCCGCATCACAGCCGCAGGATCGATTGGGCAAATTGCAGCGGGCGGTGGTTGAGACCGTCTGGGAGATGGGCGAGGCGATGGTGCGGCAGGTGTGGGAGCGGCTCTGCCCCGGGAAGGAAGTCTCGTACACGACAATTCTGGCGGCGATGCAGCGGATGGAGAAATCCGGCTGGCTGCGGCATCGCACCGAGGGCAAGAGCAACGTCTACCGCCCAACGCGTACCCGTGAGCAAGCGGGCGCGAGCTCCATCAACAAATTCGTGCAGCGTATGTTTGACGGCAACGCCCTCTTGATGTTCCGGCACCTCAAGGTCTCCCCGATTGGTTCAACATGGAGATTGAGTACTTTCATGCCTCGAAATATGGGCATGAAGCCATGGTGGCGGAGGAGTTTCGCCGGGAGATGGCCGCCGGAGCGGTTGCTGTCAACGTCCGTCACATACGGGAGGCGAAGCCCAAAGAGGTGCCGCCGGCCGATCAGACAAACGGTGTCTTTCCGGGCATGGCCATGGGTTTGATGGGCAGGTCCATGTCCCAGGTCAGGTTGTCGGGGACGAGCTTGAGCTGGGAGTTCATCGCCTGGTCCCAGGAGATCTCCTGTCCGGTGTAGGCGGCCATGCGTCCCATGATGGCCATGAGCGTGCTGTGGGCCATCCAGACGCCGTCATTGATGGGTTTGCCGCTGCGGATGGAGGCGAACAATTTGTCGTGCTCGACCTGGTACATGCTGGCCTTGGGCCCGCGATAGCGCCAGGATTTCTTGCCCTTGATGACGGGATCGTTCCAGCCCTTGATGGTGCCGGTCCCGTCGGCGCCCATGAGGTAGTCCGAGTTCTCGCCGTAGCAGCCCCTGATCTGTCGCTGGGCCATGAACGCGCGAACGCCGTCCGGAAATTCGTAGAAGACGTCGATGTGGTCGAAGATGTTGCCTTCGTTGTTGGGGAACTGTCGACCGCCGGTGGCGACCGCTTTGAGCGGCAGGATCCCGTTCATCGCCCAGGCAATCTTGTCCACGCTGTGACAGGCCTGCTCGACGAGCCCGTCGCCGGACAGCCAGACGAAGTTGTACCAGTTGCGGAGCTGCCATTCGACGTCGCCCATGCCGGCGGGACGAGTGTCGGCCGGGGGCATGGGTTTCACGGGTCCGGTCAGATAGGTGGCGTAGACGGCGCGAATATCGCCGATGGCGCCCTGGTGTACCTGCTCGTAGAAGGCACGACGCGGCAAGTCATAGCGCCAGCAGAAGCCGGCCACCAGAGACAGGTTCTTTTCCTTGGCCATGGCGGCGGACTGCAAGACCGAACGTACGCCGGGCGGGTCGGTGGCCATGGGCTTCTCGCAGAAGATGTGTTTACCGGCCTCGACCGCCGCACGGAGATGCTGCGGCCGGAAACCCGGAGGCGTGGCCAGGACCACGACATCCACGCCGCTGTCGATCACTTTCTGGAACGCGTCCAGGCCCACGAAGCACGCGTCGTCGGAGACCTTGACGCGTTTGCCGAATTTTTCGTTGGCCTGAAGGCTCTTGCGGCTCCTCTGCAAGCGATCCTCAAAGACATCGGCCATGGCCGTCAGGACCACGTCCTCACCGGTGGACAGGGCTTGCGCGGCAGCGCCGGAGCCCCTTCCCCCGCAGCCAATGAGCCCGACCTTCAGCGTATCACTCGAAGAATACGCCCCAGAGACTTTCTGAGTGAAGGCCAGCGGACTTGCCAGAGCACCGCCCAGAGCAGCGGCACCGGAGGTTTTAAGAAACTGCCGACGAGACGAACTCACAACTGATTGTAATTTTGAATTTTTCATAGACACGTTTATACCGCCCAGGGCAGTACAGATCAAGAGGGAATTGAAAGCGCCAGCGACATTTTCCGGGCCGATACGCCCAACCCGTCCATCCTTCCCGGCCCAGCGAAAACCAAAACGGGCTCCTCGGGGGCCCCTGCCAATCGAGAAGGGAGAGGATCGAAGACTCTCGCCGATCACGCAGACTCGCCCACCATTCTGTCCCCATGCCTGGGAAGGTTCAGGCGGAAACGGCTGTCAGGGCGATTTTGTTGGCTCCGTCGATGAAGAGGATTCTAGTCTCGGGGTCCTCGGCGAGCCAGCCGTCCACCACCGCCTGGGGATCGGGCGCGGGCTGAAGGTGGGCCGCTTCGACGAGGTCGTCGGGGATTTGCGTGTGCATCCAGATCCGCCGCAGTCGCCGGATCAGCAGGGCGAACTTGTAGGGCTTGTGACTATACAAGACGTAGTCCTGCCGGATCGATTGGAGAACCTCGTCGAGCGGGGCCGTCAGGGGGTTGTAGAAATTCGCCAGCGTGTGGTCGGCGCCGATACCGTCGGGGCAAGCGGCCAGGAACAGGACCTCTCCGCCGTCGGTGACGGCGGCCCGGGTCAACTCCAGAGCCCGTTGAGCCGTGTACAGATCTTCGTCGTTGCTCAGCCCGCCCGGCGACACGATCATCCGCGCCGTCGGAGTGGCCGTGCGGATGTTCCTCTCGTCGGTGACGAGAAAGGACGCGGCGCTTGCCTGCCGGACCGGCCCGAACTGCGCCCAGATCAGCCTCGCGCCGGTGCTGATCATCGCCAGCGCATAGATCGGCCGGCCCCGGGCGATCAGCTCCATGCCCTCGACCATATCGGCAGCCAGGGGATTGTTCCTTCGATCGGGATTCGGATGCCACGGATGCGCCCCGTGCGTGGATTCATCGAGCAGGGCCAGGCTGTGGTTCTGCTCGACCGTGCGAAAGGCCGTGATGCCGGGAACGAAGTTCTTCACGGGATTGGAGTACCCCGCGAAGTAATGGACCTTCACATCCGAGACCACGAGAAAGACCTCCGCCTCGTCGGCGAGCGCATTTACCAACACGTGCGTGCCCCGCGAGGTGCGGCCGACGTCGGTGAATTCGTCGGCTCGACAGTCATGGGCATGGATTCGCGTAACGGTCAGGCCGGCGTCCCGGCTCGCCGTTTCAATCGCGCGGCGGATTTCGCGATTCTTCGGCGTCTCGGCGTTGTGTGAGCCCGTGCAGATCAGGAACTGCACCGAGGCGGCTCCTTGCAGGAGGGGGCACACGTGCCCCAGCACATCGGCGCGGGGCTCGTCACGCGTGCCGTCGTCGACGAGAACGCACACTCGTTTGCCGGCGACCTCGTCCTGAAACGCTTGCGCCCCGCGGTCCACGGCGTCCCGGAGGCTCGCCGCCGCGTCGTGGGTCTCTTCCACCTGCCAGGGTCGGATGATCTCCTGAACGTTTTGATCCGGGACCCGGATCGAGACAACGCCTGTTCCGTAATGCAGGTCTACTTCCATAGCGGCCCTCAAATTTCGTATGTCCTTGTACCGGTGTGCACACCGGCTACGTATCCTATCGGCTGACGGCGGGGGGCAATACACGAAAAATGCACCATCTCAGGCGAACGGGGGTCGCACCCGTACACGTCACCTTCCTGGAATTCGGGGTCACTTCGGATCGATGATGAGGTCGAATCCATATTCGACTCTTCCGGCCCGGTCCCTACCTCGCCGGCCAGACGTCGTTGTAACCAACCAACTGTATGCCGCGCTTCCTGATGACGGCTTTGACCTTCTCGCTCGTGAAGGCTTTGGTCACGGCGTCGCGATGGGCCGCCACGTTCCAGTAGCCCTCGTGCCCGATCGCGCGCATCTCTTCGGTGTCCAACCCGGGATGCTCGACGAGAATCCAGATGCCGGGCGCGAGCTCTTTGAGCGCTTTGACCAGCGCCGCCTCGCGCTGGGCGGCGGTCGCGTCGCTGCCGGCCGACCAGCGAAAACGCTTCGCGCCCGGTGTCTCGAAGGTCAGCTTGTACTCACGCGCGAGCTTCTGCACCAGCGCCCGCAGCTCGGGTGTGCAAGTCGGCGTGCCCATGTGGCTGCTCACGTGCGAGACCTGCGGAATCTCCTTTTTCGCCAGCTCGATCTGCGCCCGCAGCTCCTTCTCGACCTCGTGGATGTTCCACTTGGACTGGAGGAACCCGGTGTTGGGCGGGAAGCCCTTGCGCTGGCTCGTCGTCGGGAAGAAGTGCCCGTTGGCGTCCACGAGGCTCGGCGCCTGCGTCAGCGGGCCCCACTTGTAACTCTCCCACTCGCTGGTGAGCGTCAGGTGCACGCCGACGTCGTAGCCGGGATTCTCGCGCAGCATCTTGGCCGCCTCGCCGAACCAAGGGCACGGCGCCATCACCTCCACACTCCGCGCAATCCCCTCGCGATAGCTCCGGATGCAAGCCACATTGGCCGCATGGCACGACCCAATATCATCCGCCCGCACGATCAACTTGATCTCCCCCCGCTCCTGCCCCGCCGAGCCGCCGACCGTCGCGAAAACAGCCGCCGCCATACACACAATACGCAAGCAAAGATTTCCACGCTTCATAGCAAACCCGCCTTAAAAAAACGCGTCGCCAAAAACCCGAAACCCCGACAGAACAACGGCGACAAACCATTATACGTGTCAATACCCACCCAACAAGCCATTTGCCCACAACCCGGCAGAGCGTTCCTTCGAACACCTTCCGGCCTCGGGATACGGGCCGCGCCGAGGCAGGATTTCCGGATTTTCCGAGGACTCTATTGGGGGGAAGTGTTTACAGGGGTACCCTATTTTCCCGGAGGGGCGGATTGTTCGGTGGCGGTGGGTTTGGGGAGGGTTTGGAGGGTTAGGCCGGGGGGGAGGTTGGTTTGGGTGGGGAGGAGGCGGGCGGCGAGGTAGCCTGCGGTCAGGCAGGTTGCCACGCCGATGGCTCCGTAGAGCAGGCCGCTGAGGTTGGTGGCGAGCTTGACGTAGAGCAGGACGCCCAGGCTGGCGGCGGCGCCGAGCCAGGCGTGCGGCGTGCGGACTCTCTGCGTGAAGACACCGAGCACGAACAGGCCCGCCAGCGTCCCGCCCAGCAGTCCCATGATCCCCAGGAAGAAATCCCAGAGATACTTGATTTCGAGGCTGGCCATGAGCATGGCGGCGGCGGTGCCGGCGACGCCCAGGACCACGGTCATCGCGCGGGCGCAGGCGAGATAAGTCTCTTCGCCGAGCGCGGGGCGGAAGCGGCGGACGAAGTCGGTCGTCACCGCCGTGGCGATCGAGTGCATGCTGCTGTCGAGGCTGGACATGGCGGCGGCGAACACCCCGGCGATCACGAGCCCGGCCAGGCCGGCCGGCATCTCCCGAGCGATGAACAGCGCGAAGATCTGGTCGGCCTTTTCCAGCGGCGCCAGCCGGCCCGGGTTGAGCTTGTAGAACACGAAGAGTCCCGTCCCGACCGTCAGGAACAGGACGCCCGCGAAGACCGCCAGCAGACCGTTGGTCCAGATCGCCCGGGCGGCCTGCTTCTCGTTCGGCGTCGTCAGGTACCGCTGGATGACCGCCTGGTCGGTGGTATAGGGGACCAGCGCATTGGTAAACAGCGCCCCGAGGATGATGACGGCCAGCGCGTCACCGGCCCAGTCCCAGTTCAGTTGCACGAGGTTGAACTTCCCGTCGGCCGCCCCGACCGCGAGCAGCTCGCGCCAGCCCCCGTCCAATGTCGCGACAATGATCCCCAGCGCCGCCAGCGCGCCGCCGATAAGGACGACCGCCTGCAGCACGTCCGTCCAGATCACCGCCTCGATGCCGCCGAGGACGGTGTAGATCGTGCTGAGCACGCCCATCAGAGCGATGCACACGTAGACGTTGATCCCGGTGACCGCCGAGAGAGCCAGCGCCGGCAGCAACACCACGACACCTATGCGTCCCAACTGGAACGCGATGAACGAGAAGCTGCCGAAGAGGCGGATGCTCACGTGGAAACGCTTTTCCAGGTACTCGTAGGCGGTGGTGACATCGAGGCGGCGAAAGAGCGGCAGATAGATGTAGACGACGAACGGCGCCACGACCAGGATGCCCACGTTCAGCAGCAGCAGGACCCAGTCGGTCGCGAAGGCCCGCGCGGGCATGGCCAGGTAGGTGATGGCGCTGAGCTGGGTGCCGAAGATGCTCAGGCCCGCCGCCCACCACGGGATGCGCCGGCCCGCCAAGAAGAAATCGTCCGTGGACTTCTCGCGTTTGGCAAAGTAGAACCCCATGCCGACGAGGGCGGCCAGGTAGATGCACAGGACGGTCCAGTTCAACCAGCCGAAAGTCCTCTCCGCCGCAGCCGGCCGGGCGCAGACGACCTTCGGCGTGCGTACGCCCGGGCGGACCTCGCCGCTGGGAACGACGTAGGCGCCGCGCCACCGCGTCACGGTCGTCGTCACCGGGGGCCAGGTCCCGGCGTTGCGTTGCGGGCCGGCCTCGTCCGGCACGTCCCGGGGAAACTCCCCGGCCCGGGTCCACGTGTCGCCGATCGTGTGGTAGAGCAGCAGATCGGCGGGAAAGCCCGGGTGGCGGTCCTTGAGCTGGCCGGCCTCGAAGAAATGCACGCCGTCGTCGCCGCCGAGAAACAGCAGGTGCGCGTGTCCCAGCGCGATGCCGGGATTGGGTGCGGCCACCAGCGAACGCGGCGCATCGGCGATCCTCCGCCAGCGTTTCTCGCGCGGATTGTAGCGGTAGCCGTCCGTCAGGAACCGGCGCGTGACGGCGCCGTCGGCGTCGCGGTAGAGCTCGGCGCCGCTGACGAGAAAGACGTCGCCCTGCTGAGCGGCCATCACGGGCAGGATGCGGGCGGGCCCGGGCCACGGATCGAGCGCTTGCCACTGTCGCTCGGCGGCCGGAAGGGACAAATCCAGCGCCCAGAAATCCTTCAGCGCCTCCCCGGCCTGCGGCGATTCCTGGCCGCCGGCGAGATAGATCGTATCTTCGAGAAGAACACCCGCCCCGAAGGCGCAAGACTGCGGCAGCGCCGGCAACGCCTCTGTCTCAAGGCCCTCGCCCGTCCAGCGCAGGAGGAACGCGTCGGCGTAATGCCGATCCGCGTCTCCGCCGCCGGCGCAGACGACGCCGTCGTTCCACGTCACCGAGACGCCGTAGGCGAGCGGTCGAGGCAATCTTCCGGCCTGCTTCCACACACCGTCCGGCGCGGTCAAGACGTAGGCCGCATCGTGCCAGCGCTTTGGGTGGCCGTCCCAGGGCGGGCCTTCGGGGAAGTTGGCGCCGCCGGCGACGATCAGGACGTCGCCGGAAACACCGGCGAAAGGCCCGGCCACGCCGTGCGCATCCGGCAGCGGCGCCAGCTCCGACCATTCGAGGATGTCGGCGCCTCCGCAGGCGGACCCACAGAGCAAGCCGGTCAATGCCAGGACGAGCAGCGCGACGCGGCGGTGGCCTGCACGGACGGTTCGGTTCGGATGCGTGTCTCCAGGACGGGATTGGCTCATGGCTGCATGTCCCCCGTGACGTCGTGGACCACGTTCTGGGGCGTTCCTTTGAGGAAGGCGGCGACGTTCTCGACCGTGGTTTGCAGCAATCTCTCGCGGGCCGCACGCGTCGCCCAGGCGATGTGCGGCGTGACGTAGCAGTTCTTCGCGTGCAGCAGCCGATGGTCGGCGTCGGGCGGCTCGTCGCAGAGGACGTCCAGGCCCGCCCCGGCGATCCGGCCGGAGTTCAACGCCTCGGCCAACGCCCGCTCATCGACCAGGGGCCCGCGACTGGTGTTGATCAGAAAAGCGCTGCGTTTCATCAGGTTTAATCGCCGCTCGTTCACCAGCCCGCGATTGGCCTCGGTCAGCGGACAGTGCAGGCTGACGACGTCACTCTCGCCAAACAGCGTGTCCAGGTCGACCGCGCGGGCATCCGCGGCGGAAACGTCTTTTCGGATGTCGTGGTAGATGACCTTCATGCCGAAGGCGCGGGCGAGTTTCGCGGTGGCCTGGCCGATGCGACCGAAGCCGACGATGCCGAGGGTCAGGCCTCGCAGTTCCACGAGCGGATAGTCCCAATAGCAGAAGTCCGGATTCGCGCTCCAGCGTCCCGCGCCCGCTGAGCGGGCGTGCTCGGCGACGTGCTGCGTCAGATTCAGCAGGTGCGCCAAGACCATCTGCGCCACCGAGTCGGTCCCGTACGTGGGGACATTGCTGACGGGAATCCCGCGCCGCCCGGCCGCGGCGACGTCGACGACGTTGTAACCCGTGGCGAGCACCGCGATGTACCGCAATTGCGCCAGAGCCGCGATGACGCTCGCCGAGAGGACCGTCTTATTCGTCAGAACGATCTGAGCCTCGCGGGCTCGCGAGAGAACCAGATCGTCGGGCGTGCGGTCGTGGATCGTACACGGACCGAGGGCCTCCAGGTCCTTCCAGCTCAGGTCTCCCGGATTGAGGGTGTAGCCGTCCAGCACCACGATGTGCATGGTTCGTTTCTCCCGCGTTTGCCTACCATTCGCCTTTGCGCCCGAATTGGGCCTCGGCGTTCTTGCCGAACTGCTCGCAGGCGGCGTCGAAGGCATCGAGCATCTGCGCGGTGGCCATGCCCGAGGCGTGGCGCGCCGCAGCGATCATCGTTTGGCACTCGTTCGTATCCATGAACCGCGCCGCCTCCAGCAGGCGCGGCTCGTCCTCGCGCGGGACGACGAGGAACCCGTGCTTGTCAGCGTGGATGAGCTGTCCGGGGCGAACCTTGCGGCCGAAGACTTCCACCTCGCAGCCCCAGCGCACCGGTTGGCTGTAGGCGTGTCCCACGCAGAGCCGCCGGGCCAGCGCCTTGAAGCCCACGCATTTCATCTCGTCCAGGTCGCGGATCGCGCCGTCGATGATCGTCCCGACGCAGCCCAAGGCCCGGTGCATCCCGCTGTTGACCTCACCCCAGAAGGCCCCGACGATGTTCGGCTTGTCGAGGTCCTGAACGACGACGATCTTGGGCCCGGGGACGGATCCGATATAGCGGCGGTACTGGCTCCAGCCGTCGGGGTTCTGCTGCGGATGCTCCGGATTGCTCGGCTCGATCGCCACAGTCACGGCGTACCCGACCATGGGGCCCATCTCTGGCATGAAGTCGCGACTCGGCTCGGGATTGAAGCCGTCCCGCCCCGCGTCCTGCGAGGTGATCTGCTCCCAGCCGTTATAGATCGTAGGCGTGTTCCAACGCCTCAGCTCCAACAACTCGGCGTTCGAAAGCCGGTTGTCACATGACTTGCCCATAAAGTTGCTCCTGTTTCTGTCGAATTTCCATGCTGCTTCTGAACGTGTGCAAAATGGAGATTAGGTTTACTTCAGGGAGGAAAAATCTTCCTGATGATTTTTCCTCTCGAGGACGTAAGTGCTTTGCAAATTGCTGTCTAATACAGATTCGGAAAAGTCCTTGGGCGTTTGTCATCCTGAGCCGCAGGCGAATCCCGGCGCGCCGGGATGGGCCGGGAACCAAGCGATCTCCAGTCCGCAGGCCAGATCCTTCACTTCGCGGCGCTCCGTTCAGGATGACACACCACGCAAGAGTTTATCAGAATTCGTATAAGCTCCTTCTTTAAGGAAATCAAACCAACGATTTCCTTGAAGAATATAAGCCTAATCTCCATTTTGCAAAACTTCTGTTACTCCATACGTGTCCATTAGCGAGATATCTCCGCCGGGCGCTGGCCGAGCGCGAGCCGGGCCATGACGGGGAAGTGGTCGGAAGGGTACTGGCCATCCTTGTTGTCGCGGAGGATCTCGGCACCGACGACCTTCACGCCGGGCTGGGTGAATACGTAGTCGATCTTCTCGCCCGAGCGGGCGCCTTTGAAGCCGTTGAATGTCCCGACGTCCGTCGCCTCGGGGTGCAGCACGCGAAAGGTATCGACCAGCGGGACGGGGTTCTCAGCAAGTTCTGCGCCTTCGACGCGGAGTTCTCCCTTGAGGTATCGCACCGCCGGGTTGCTCTCTCCGGCGTTGAAATCGCCCGTGACGATGACCGGATCGTCGTGCTTGCGGTCGCCGATGCGCCGGGCCAGCAAAACCGCGCTCTTTTCGCGCGAGGGCTGCGACCGGTGGTCCAGGTGGACGTTGAAGAGGTAGAAGGCCTTGCCCGAGCCTTTGCGGACGAATCGACCCCAGGTGCAGATGCGGGTGCAGGCGTTGCCCCAGGTGATCGAGCCGGGGACCTCCGGCGTATCGGAAAGCCAGAACGTGCCCGAGTCGGTGACTTTAAGCCGGTCGGTACGGTAGAGGATTCCGCTGTACTCGCCCTTGGTCTTGCCGTCGTCGCGGCCGACGCCGATCTCGCCGTATAGCGGCACCGCTTCGCGCATCTCGTCGATTTGAAAACGCAGCGCCTCCTGCAAGCCCACGACGTCACAGTCGTGCTCGCGCAGCACGTCGAAAACCAGCTCACACCGGTTCTTCCAACGGTTGGCGCCGTCGTTGGCGGTGCCGTAGCGAATGTTGAAACTCATCACGCGCAGCTCGTCGCCGTCGGCCTCCCGCGCGCCCGAAGCCGATGCGCCCGGGGACATGAGAAGTCCGAGGACCACGGCCAGCAACAAGAAGGCCTTCAGCGTTTGCGGTACAGCACGATATTCCATGGCATTCTCCTGAAGGGATTTGAACCGGGCTTTTGCAAAATGGCGATTAGGCTTATATTCTTCAAGGAAATCGTTGGTTTGATTTCCTTGAAGAACAGGCTTATATGCCAAGATGCAGAGCACGTACGTTCTCGGGAGGAAAAATCGCGAAGAAGATTTTTCCTCCCTAAAGTAAGCCTAATCGCCATTTTGCAAAACTCCCCTTGGACTATGATTCGAGGGTGGTTTTCTTCTGTTCTTCGGAAAGGGCCTCGTTCAATGACCCGGAACGGAAGCCCTGGAGGTCCAGCGTGACGAATTTGAAGCCCAGCGACTGGAGCTTCTCGATGACCCTGGTGCGGACGGGATCGGCTACAAGCTTGGCAACGTCCCGGGGGCGAACCTCGATCCGCGCGATGGTGTCGTGATGGCGAACGCGGACCTCGACGAAACCGAGCCGGCGGAGCAGGCGTTCGGCCTCGTCGACCTGGCGCAGCCGCTCATCGGTGATCGGCAGGTGATACTGAAGCCGCGAGACTAAGCACGGGTTGGCGGGCATCTCGGCGGTTTGCAGCCCCAGCCGCCGGCTCAGCTCCCTGATCTCGCTTTTGGTCAGCTCCGCCTCGGCCAGCGGCGAGCGAATGCCGAACGTCTCCAGCGCCTTGTTGCCCGGGCGAAAGTCGATCTTGTCGTCGGCGTTGGTCCCGAAGACGACGTGCTCGAACCCGCGCTGCTTCGCCAGCGCCGTCAGCGATTTGCAGATGTTGGACTTGCAGTGGAAACAGCGCTGCGGCGTGTTGGCGACGAACTCAGGATCGGCCAGATCGTTGGGTTCGACCGCGATCAGCTCGACGCCGATCTGCCCGGCGGTCTTTCGCGCGTGCTCGAACTGCCCCTGCGGCTGCACGATACCAACGGAGATGCACGCCAGCACGCGCTCGGCCCCGAGCGTATCGACCGCCGCCTTCAGCAGCAGCGTGCTGTCCACCCCCCCCGAATACGCCACCAGCACCGAGCCCAAATCCCTGAGCACTAGTTGGAGAGAACGATATTTTTCTTCGATGTCCATGCTCAACTGTATGTCGCCACTTCGGCGAGCGCCCTTTCCAGCAGGCCCTCCACGGCCAGCCCTTTGGCGCGGCCGGCTAAGTAGTCGAGATCCAGAGCCTTTCCCTGCACCGCCAGCACACCCACGATGTCGGTCCAGTGCCGGTCGGAGGCACGGTCGTCCTCGGTGATGCGGCGCAGCTTGAGCAGGATGACGTCTTCGGGCGAGACGAAACAGAGGTCGCCCTCGGCCGACTCCCCCAGGCGCACGACCCGGCTGCGCAGAAGCAACTGCTGCTCGAACTCGCTCGGGCCCAGCAGAAAGATGTCGATTTTGAAGGCGGTCTCGAAATGCACGATGCTGAAGCTGCCGCAACAGTTCAACGCCCGCTGCATCGCCTCTTCGCTGATGTAGAACTCGTCCTTGAGCATCTCGCAGAAGCGATCCGCCACCGCTGGAAACGGATAGAGCGCCACGTCCGCATCGCGGGTGAAGCGCACGGTCCCGTAGAGGCTGCTGGCGATCGAGCCGCCGATCGCATAGGGAATACCGAGCGCATCGAGCGCGTCGGTCAGCCGTTCCAGGACTTGGATCTCTCGCTGCTGGCTCACTGTGTTGGCGCCCCGTATGCCGCTTCGAAAAGCTCGCTGCCCAAATGCTGGCGGGCCCAGAGCCGCCAGAGCTGCTCGTCGGTGGCGTCGGGGTGGCGCATTTTCAGTCCGGCCAGCGCCAGCTCCCGACCCGTCCGGCACGTCTGGAAAACGAGCTCCAGCTTCCGACCCGGCGACATCTTGCGATAGATGTCATACTGCGCCCGCGACGCCTCCAGCGACGTATCGTTCCGCTCGCGTGTCAACTGCGACCCCATCATCGGCCCCTTTCACCCGTATCGGCCCGTGCAAAACATCAGCCCTATAGAATACACCATGACCCCGCCCGAGGGTAGAGAGGATTCCGCGTTTCCAGGGGAAAGAGCGCGAAGGTCTTGCGGATTCTCGCTGTTGTCCTGCGTTGGACTCTCGGGTGGCAGCGTCAAGGCCGCAGGCCTTGGCGATGGCTCAACGCCTGAGGACCCTTTGACAGCATACGAAGTGGAGAAGTCCACCATCGCCAAGCTGGCGCTTGACGCTGCCACGCGCCGGAGGTGCCGTTGACTGTGGCTACTGCCTTCTTTCCGTCGCCAAGATCAGCAATTCAGCGTTGTCCACCCACATCACGAAGAACGGGTGTTTCGTGCCGCGCTTCTTCATGTAAACGAGAAAAGGCCGGTCGAACGCGAAACACCTTGGAACTGCGGCCTCGGCCAGAATGGCTTCGCTTTCCAGCACTGCGCCGGACCGGTCAAGCCGGAACTCTATCGTCTGGAGCGCCTCGGCGATCGGATTGGCCGGCTCTGCACGGGCAATGACCTTGCCTATGAGCTCGTGGAAGCGATGGTCGATCCTCCAGAACATCTCGGGCACGTGCAGGATATCCGTCCTGGGAAACCATCGCGCAATCTCGTAACCGTTTCGCGTCCTGAATTGCTCGGCTTGAAGGCGGATGTACTCGAGCGTCTCGGCCAGGGTTCCCTTCGGCTCAACCACCGCGACAACTACCTGGTAGGGCTCGCTGTGTCGGCACAAATCCAAAGCGTACTCCTGGAGCTCCCAGGGGCGTCCCTCAGACCCACGGCAGTACAGTATCTCCACTTGCTCCCGCATGTTTCCGTACTGTGGCTGGTAGGCTTCCCACAGACCAAAGCCGGCGACCTGTGTCTTGACGCCGTGAGAATCGACGAAGGCCAGTCCCGCGTCGAGCTGGCGATAGGGGTATTTGAAAGGCACATTGGCCTTGAGATAAGAATAGGCCAGAATATCCCGGCGACCGAGGCCGTAATCATCGAAATCCGGGAGCGTGTGCGACGGGAACTTCGCCGCCATCTCTCTTCGGATTCTCTCGATGATCCCGTCTTCTCCCCGTCCGCCGGCGGCGTAGAACGACTCGGGTTCCAGGTCCGCACTCGATTGTTCGGCCGCATTGAGACGAGCCGCAACCTCCTCGGCCCCGATGACCTCCAGCGGGGCCCCGATCACACGATCCCTCACCTCGTTCCAGGCCAACTGAAACGATGAGCACCAGATGACGTTCCGGCCCTCGCCAAACGGCGTATCCAGCGTCGGCACGACGACGGTCCGCGCGAGCGACTCAGAGCCGGCCGAGAACGTCGGCGTCTTCCTCCCGTATGTCACGCGCTGGACAACGTACGCGCCCAGATCGGTGGAATCGAAAGCGCCCGCTGCCAGGATCAGCCCAACCCCGGCCGCGACCGCGATGCCTGCACGCGGCACACCCAGCCCGCCAGCCTTGGCCAGCCGGTGCGCTGTTCGCCCCAGCAGGACGCCGAGGAAGACGACTCCGATCCACCACAAGCCCAGCAGAACCGCCCCGCCTTTCCAGGGACCAAGTTGGATCAAAGGCAACGCACCTATCAGAACAAAAAGCGGTGCAGCGACGGAGAACCGGCGGGCCGCGCGGCGGATTCGTGTCTCATCCTCGGGACCGCTGGCGGAGAATGCAACAGGGTTGCGATGCATGCCCCACACGGCTGCGGCGCCGAGCAGCGGAGCCACCAGCCACACCAACACGATGGAAGTGCAGGAAACGCATTCGTACAGGGCGCCGAGACGGCCGAGTTGCGGCTGTCCGGCCCGAAGACACCAGGCTATAGCCCCGACGACCAGGGCCAGCCCCGCAACGATGCAGACCGAGCCGGCCAGTGCGAACCTCTGGGGATAGGATTTCCATGCCGTCTCCGCTGCCCCGCGGTGTTCCATAGCCGCTTCTCCCCGCATACAGGCGTTCACGTCCCCCGCTTTCGATCTCCGCCCGATTCGGCCACGCGGTGCCGGGCCGCATCCCGGACGAAGAACAGCCGATGGAGAGATTTGAACTCTCAACCCCAGCTTTACGAAAGCTGTGCTCTACCATTGAGCTACATCGGCATCCAGGCTTGTATCATATCGTCTGGCGGCCCATCTGTAAAGAGTGAAAATCGGCCACCGTGCAGGTGTGTATGCTGATTTTCGGGCAACGCCCTTTTGGACCAGCAGGGGCCGGGTGCGCCCGTAGGGGCCCCGGATGACACACCCGCGTCAGGATGTTCTCACACGCGCGCCCGTCCGGATGCGAAACGCAGCGGGTCCTTCTTGCAACCGGGGGCGAATCCTGATACAAGGCTGCCAGTGAACGGCGTCGAGCCGTGGGCAACAGGTCCGTGGGGAAACTGTCAAACCAGTGAGGAGCCGCTGCCATGTTCGCATCACCGACCACCATCCGCCGATACATGTCCATCCTGCTGATTGCGGGCCTCGTCACAGCGAACTCAGCCTGGGCCGACGCGGAGGAGGCGTTCTGGCCCCAGTTTCACGGGCCGAACCGGGATAACCATTCCACCGAAACGGGCTTTCTCAAGCAGTGGCCCGAGGGCGGCCCCGCGTTGCTGTGGACGGCGGAGGGGATCGGGCACGGCTATTCCGGCGTCTCCATCGCCTCGGGCATGATCTACACCGCCGGCAGCATCGAGAAGGACACCGTTATCACCGCCCTGGATATGGATGGGAAGATCCTCTGGCAGTTCGAGAACGGCCCGGGCTGGACGGGAGACCGCCCCGGCACGCGCAGCACCCCGACCGTCGACGGCGACCGGCTCTACCACCAGAGCCCCGTGGGCAATCTCGTCTGCCTGGACGCCAGGACCGGGCGCAAGCACTGGCAGATCAATACGCTCGAGAAGTTTCGGAGCAAGACGAGCACGTGGGCCCTGGCCGAATCCCTGCTGATCGACGGGGATCGCGTGATCTGCTGTCCGGGCGGGCCGCAGACGTCCGTGGCGGCGCTCGATAAGAGGACCGGGGCGGTCGTCTGGACCGCGCCGAGCACGGGCGAACTGGCCGGCTACGGCTCCCCCTTTCTGTTCGACCTCGACGGCCTCCGCATCATCGCCACCATGACCGCCAAGGCCGTGATCGGAGTCAACGCCGACACCGGCGCGCTGCTGTGGCACGTCAAGCACGAGTCCTACGCCGACGAGAACGTCATGATCCCCATCGTCCGTGACGGCCACCTCTTCGTCAGCAGCCTCAAGGCCGGCTCGGTCAAGTGGAAGCTCGACGTCAACGACGGCAAGGTCTCGCTCACCGAGATCTGGCGGACGCAGGAGCTGGACAACCACCACGGCGGGATTGTGCTCATCGGCGGCAATCTCTACGGCAACAGCACCTTCCGCAACAGCAGGCGGTGGGTCTGCCTGGACTGGGAGACTGGCGCCGCCAAGCACGTGGACGAGGGTGTGGGCAAAGGCTCGCTCACCTGCGCCGACGGCATGCTCTATACGCTCAGCGAGGACGGCCGCATGGGCCTGGTCCGTCCCACCCCGGACGGCCACGAGCTCGTCAGCGCATTTGACATTCCCAAAGGAGGCAAAGGCAAGAGCTGGGCCCACCCCGTCGTCTGCGCGGCCCGACTCTACATCCGACACGGAAACTTCCTCTACGCCTACGCCCTGCGATAGTGTAGTATGAGAACCCATGAAAGCGAAGCATCCCGACCGCAAATTCGACACCAGCAAAGTGGTGCCGCCGGCCTAACCACGAGAGGAGCCGCGCCAAGGTAGGCGCTCCGACGCATCGTCCGATAAGATATACATGGACGACATAGACCAAATGTTGAAAGAAGGTGTTGAGAATCTGTTCCCGCACTTGACCGAACGACAGCGGCGTCTGTCAGCCGCCTGCGAGGCTCGCGCTCTAACCCGACTTTCCCTATTCGCTTGAAAAACGCTCGTAAGTCCCTATTCTACCGTCCGCAGATGACAAAGGTCGGCACTACACCGCGATTCAAGCCAGATCGGACCCTGCATCCGCGATAATAGACCGCTATCGCAGGAAATATTTTTCAGATTTCTCACATGAGTTTTGCAAAATGGAGATTAGGCTTATATTCTTCAAGGAAATCGTTGGTTTGA
>CAYPZL010000085.1:0-23156 GCA_964415045.1 uncultured Pirellulales bacterium
GGAAATCAAACCAACGATTTCCTTGAAGAATATAAGCCTAATCTCCATTTTGCAAGAGTTCTCAAGCACATCAGGAACAGGAGCAGGTTATGAATTCGCATCGTGGGAATGAGATCAGGCTGAGCAGACGCACCTTCATCCGGGCCACCGGGCTGACCCTGGCTACCCTGGCGGCGCCGGGGGCGCTGCGGGGCGGTAACAGGCGTCAGGGCAAGCCGAATGTTCTCCTCGTCGTCACCGACGACCAGGGCTATGGCGACTTGTCGTGTCACGGCAATCCGATCCTGAAGACGCCGAACCTGGATGCCCTCCACCGGCAAAGCGTCCGCTTCACGGATTTTCACGTGGCGCCGATGTGCACGCCGACCCGCGGGCAGTTGCTCACGGGACGCGACGCCATGGCCAACGGCGCGACCGTCGTGTGCATGGGACGCTCGATGATGCGAAACGAGCTGCCCACAATGGCGGACGTTTTCGCCGCCAACGGGTATCACACGGGCCATTTCGGCAAGTGGCACCTGGGCGACAGCTATCCGCATCGGCCGCAGGACCGCGGCTTCGAGAAAACCGTGCATCACGGAGCGTGGGGAATCACCTCGATCGCGGATTACTACGGCAACGATTACTGGGACGACACCTTCCGGCACAACGACCGGTTCGAGAGGCACGAGGGCTATTGCACGGACATCTGGTTCGACGAGGCGATGGACTACATGAAGGCACGCCACGCGGCCAACGAACCGTTCTTCGTGTATCTGCCGACGAACTGCCCGCATTCGCCGCACTGGGTCGACGACGAGTACTCCGCGCCCTACGAGCAAAAGGGGATGAATCGCAGGATCGCCAAGTTCTTCGGGCAAATCGCCAACATCGACGAGAACATGGGCCGGCTCCTGAAGATGCTTGATGAGACCGGCCTGGCGGAGAACACGCTGCTGATCTACATGACGGACAACGGGACCGTCGCCGGTCACACCGTCTTCAACGCCGGCATGAAGGGGCACAAAACGCAACTGTGGGAAGGGGGGCACCGGGTCCCCTGTTTCGTGCGCTGGCCTTCGGGCGGCCTGGGAAAGCCACGTGACATCGACGTGCTCTGCCAGTGCCAGGACCTGCTGCCGACCGTGGTGGATCTGTGCCGCCTGGAGACGCCGGGTTCGATGGTGACCGACGGCGTTTCGCTGGCCGGGTTGCTCCGGGGAAGGGAAAGAAACGTGGGGGACCGGATGCTGGTGGTGCGCTACGGCCCCGACAGCCGGGCCAAATGGGAATGCACCGTGATGTGGAACAAGTGGCGCCTGGTGAAGGGAGAGCAACTCTATACTACTAACCTCAAACATCGTTAAGTTTTTGACAGAGATTCCAGGTTCGTCGCCGTAACCTGCTATCTTCACAATGGTTACGACGAGACTTGGGAACGGAGTTTTTGGTTGCGGCCGAGCGCAGCGAGGCCGCGCTGGGATGTGAGCGCCGATCCGCATCAGGACAAGAACGTCGCAGCCAAGCATCCCGACGTCGTCGCGGCCATGAGAAAGCACTACGAGCAGTGGTGGGCCAAGACCTACCCCCTGTTCGAGCAACGGCGCTACATCCACGTAGGCTCTGAGAAGGCCAACCCGGTCATGCTCTATTCCTGCGATTGGCACGGCTCATACGCCGACAATTTCGGGAACCTGGCGGCCGGCAACCAGATTGGCACCTGGGACGTGGTGGTCGAACGCGAAGGGCAATACCGGATCACGTTGTCTCGCTGGCATCCGGCGGCGGATTCCGCCCTCGACGCTCCGCTCGAAGGTCCGTTGGGCAAAGGCAAAGCGGTTCCCGTAGCTAAAGCACGCGTCAAAGTGGGCGATGCGGATGTTTCCAAGCCGACCGCCGGCGGTCAGAAGCAGGTCTCATTTACGCTGGGCCTCAAGGCCGGCAAGACCCAGTTGTCCACCTGGTTCTACGACAAGGACGGCAAGCCGCTGTGCAGCGCCTATTACACCCGGGTCGAACGGCTGTGAGCGAAAGCTGCCTGCAAGTTTCGGGGGTCGCTGACTCCCGGGAATTGGAAGAGGAGTCTTGCAAAAGGGAGATGCGACATGATGAAACGAAGAGAGTTTCTCAGGAGACTGTGTGTAGGGGCGGCGGGGTTGAGCTGTCTCGGTCGATACAGCGCCGCTCAATCCGAACGGTTCGGGTCAACCGCCGCCCCGAGGCCGAACATCCTGATCATTTTCACCGATGACCAGGGGTACGCGGATCTGGGCTGCTTCGGCTCCCGGACCAACAGGACGCCGCGGATGGATCAGTTGGCGAAGGAGGGGACGCGGTTTACCAACTTCTATGCCCAGGCCGTGTGCGGCCCGTCCCGTTCGGCGCTGTTGACGGGACGCTATCCCATCCGAAGCAAAGGCTGGAGCATGCCGGCCAGCGAGATTACCTGGGCCGAGCGGATCAGGAAGGTCGGATACCAGACCGCCTGCATCGGCAAGTGGGACGTCTCCAATCGCAAACCGATCATCGAACGCATGCCCAACGCGCAGGGCTTCGATTACTACTTCGGGACTCTGGGCGCCAACGACAACGGCCGCGTCGCCTTCCACGAGAACAACGAGCCCGCCGGCCAGACCCGCGACATGGGCAGCCTGCTCCGGCTCTACACCGACAAGGCCATCGATTTCCTCAAGAACAAGCGCGATAAAAGCAAGCCGTTCGCTCTGTACGTGGCCCATACCATGATGCACACCATCATCGACGCCTCGCCCCGCTTCAAGGGGAAATCGAAGGGCAGCCTGTACGGCGACGTGGTCGAGGAGTTCGATTACGAAACGGGGCGGCTGCTGGACGTGGTGGACGAGCTGGGGCTCAGGGACAACACGCTAATCATCTACACCACGGACAACGGCCCCTGGAACCAGCCGGCGTACACCACGAAGAAGAAGGGGCACCCCGAAGGCTCGATCTTCTGGGGCAACGCCGGGCCGCTGCGCAACGGCAAAGGCTCCTGCTATGAAGGCGGCTATCGCGTCCCCTGCATTGTGCGCTGGCCCGGGAAGGTCCCGGCCGACCGGCTCTCCGATGCGATCTTCGCCACCATCGACTTCATGCCGACCTTCGCCCGCCTGGCGGGCTTCGAGGTCCCCGACGATCGCGTCATCGATGGTGTGGACCAGACGGAGCTGCTGCTCGGCAAGAGCAAAGAGGGCGCACGCGACACCTTCCTCTACAACAACAACGCGGTGCGCAAGGGCCGGTGGAAATATCTGCGGGCCGAGCACAAGGTCCCCGGCTACGCCCGCGACAAAGAGAGGGAGCAGGTCGAAGAGCTCTACGACCTGGAGGCCGACATCGGCGAGCGAAACAACCTGGCCGCCCAACACCCCGAGAAGGTCCGCGAGCTCAAGAAACTCATGGAAACGCTTTCGGAAGGCAAGTAGTAGCGCCTCTCATGAATCGTGGGGCGATAGAGCGTTTTTGCTCTGTTCGCCATGGCGCGGAGGCTGTTTCTACAGGTGCCATTCGAGGGCGGGAAGTTTCTTCTTCAGACGCCGGAGACCTTGTTCCGTGACGTTGCCGCCGAAGAGGTCGAGCCGAAGCGCCTTGCCCGCGGGTACGGCCACGTCCCCCTTCGCCTCGCCCAGACGCTGCCAATCGGAATCCTGCGCGGCCTTCAGCGATGATCTGGTCGTAGGTCTTGCCGCTGATGTACTGGGTGGGCCCGCGTCCTTCGCGGACGACGATCTTGATGTCGGCGGCGCCGCCTTCGGTCACCGCGTAGGCCGACAGTCGTTTGCCGTCGCGCGTGCCGTCGGCGCGGAGGCAAAAAATCACCATGCTTGCAGACAGAATCGCAATTCCCGTCGCTCGTGTCATGACGGCGCTCCTGATTTGGCTTCGTGCTACCGCAAACCCACACGCGCGCAAACCATCTTTAAGACGTCGAAAAGGGCCCTTTGTTACAAGGAATCTCGCGCTGATTGCATTCGGTCCCGGTCATGGGGCCCTCGTCCCGAATTCCTTCGGCAGGTCCTGCCAGTGCTTCATCTCGGCGGTCTTCCACTTGCGGCATTTCGTGCAGACGCAGGCGAACACGGGATTGTGCGGGTCGCCGACGCAGCCGGCCAGCAGGGCGTTTCCCCGGCGCATTTGCTGGCGCATCGCTTCGCTGGGCAGGCCGACGAGCATCGGGACGGTCTTCATCGCCGCGCCGCAGGCAGGGCAGGGGTAGCTCACTTTCAGCTCGGCTACGTAGATGCTGGTCTTGCCCTCGTGGCTGGAGTAGTAGCTCACGTAGAGCCGGTCGTTGTGCCAGAGCAGGCCGGGATAGCTGGTGTCGCCTCCGCTGGGCAGCTTGAGAAGCTTGGTCATCTTGTGGTCGACCACGTTCAGCAGCGTGACAGCGGTATGGGCGCCGCCGGCGTGCATGCGTCCGGCCGCGATCCAGTAGCCGGTGGGCAACTGGATGAAGTTGGGACCGCCGAAGCTGTTGAATTCGGTGCCGAGATCGTGCCATTGCCATTGGGTGTAGTCGCCCCGGCTGACGCCGAGCATGGCGCTTCGCGGCGTCGCGCCGCTGCCGTCGCGCCGGGCCAGGGCGTAACATGTCCCGTAGCGGTCGAAGCGCAGGGGCGTTTCGTTGGGGTAGCCTTCCTCGAAGAGTCTGGGAACGAGCGTGTCATACTTCAGGCCGTCCGTGCTGGTATGCAGGCTCAAGTATCGTTCGCCGGAGCCGGCGGTGTACGAGACGCCGTAGGCCTTGCCTTTGTGCCAGGTGACACACCAGAGCCAGCGGCCCGGCTTCATCACGATCTGCGGCTTTGTCCATTCCGTGCCGTCGGCGGAGAACGCGACGAAGCTCCCGGTCGGCGCGCTTGTGTGGTCTGTCTTGCGCGGCGCGGCGCCGCCGATGAGCATGAGCCGGTCGTCAGGCGTCACGGACAGGTGCGCATCGCGCAGATCGAAGCCGTCGAGCCGCGCCACGTGCGCGGAAGTCCACTGCCGCGCGTGGCTCGACCGAAGCACGCGAATCCTGCCGTCCGTCGAAACATGCCCCCGCCCCTCGCGAAACGCGCAGTAGAAACCACCGCGCCACCACACCAGATCGGTAAATGCATTGTGCGGCGCCCCATCCCAGATCTTCCGCACGGTGACAAGTTCGACCTCGACCGGTGCGGCCGCCCACACGGCGGCGACGTTCAACACGACCAGCATGACCGCAGTCAATCCCTTCCGCATCATTTCGTCTCCTGTTTCTTTCTTTGCGATTCTCAGTAGACGCCTTTCACGCGCATCTTGATGGCGTAGAGCGAATCCATGGCGGTGATGAAGAGCGTGTGGCGGTCCTTGCCGCCGAAGGTGACGTTGGCGGTCCAGCCCTCGTCGATGGCGATGTGCTCGATCTTCTCGCCGGCGGGGTTGAAGACGTGGACGCCTTTGCCGGTGAGGTAGACGTTGCCCTCGTTGTCGATGGTCATGCCGTCGGAGCCCATCTTGCAGAAGAGCGTTCTGTCCGACAGCGACGCGTCGGAGTTGATCTTGAACCGGTAGGTCTTCTTGTCACCGATGTCGGCGACGTAGAGGTACTTCTGATCGGGCGTGCCGATGATGCCGTTGGGCTGGACGAGGTCGTCGACGACGCGGATCAGCTTCTTTCGGTCGGGCGTCAGATAGTAGACGTGCTGGCCGTCCTGTTCCCTTGGTCCGCGGTCCCAGTAGGGCCTCTTGTAGAACGGGTCGGTGAAGTAGATGCCGCCCTTGGCGTCCATCCAGAGGTCGTTGGGGCCGTTGAGCTTCTTGCCCTCGAAGTCAGTGACGAAGATGGTGGCGTGGCCCAGCGGGTCGATCATCCAGAGCTCGTTGTTCAGATCGGCGCAGGCCCAGAGGTTGCCCTGCGGGTCGAAGAACAGGCCGTTGGAGCGTCCGCACGGCTTCATGAAGTCAGTCAGTTTGCCGTCCACGGACCACTTGCAGATGCGGTCGTTTGGCTGGTCCGTGAAGAAGACGTTGCCTTCGGCGTCGGGGGCGGGGCCTTCGGTGAACTTGAACGTATCGGCGAGCAGGACGACCTTCGCGCCCGGCGCGATGATGGACGCCGCGGCGCCGGTCTGGCCCGTTACTCTGATAAGCTCGATGCCCTCGTTCTTGCCGAGGTTGCGCGAGTACTGCATTTGTCCGGGGCCGTTCCAATGCTCGTGGACGCCGAGGCTGGCTAACCGCACGACGTTGCCGGCGTGGTCGGGATCGTAGAACGTGCCCGACGGCGGCTTGTCCGCCAACGCGGCTTCGTGCAGATAGTCGTCGGCGCCGCCTCGCTGTGTGTACTTGTCCAGGGCCTTCTCCGCTTGCAAGACGTCCAGGCCGACCGAGTCGATGGCGACCGGGTCTTGCGACGCGAACAGGCTCGACGTCCAGTCGTCGTTGAAGGGGGCCGACTTGAACTTCCTCGGTACCCGCTCGACGTAGTGCACCCCTCCGTAGAGGCCGTCGATGAGATAGAGAACGGTCTTGCCGCCGATCTGGGAGTGGCCCATCAGGTCCACCAGCGTGCGGTACTCGCGCGAGCCCTTGCTAAAGGCGCTCTTGTGCATATCGTAGTAGCCCTTTTCGTAGGGCAGACGGACCAGCGAGCCATAATGGTTCTTCGCGCAGAGCGTGACGCCGGAGCCCGGGTGGGCCTTGAGGTTGGCTAAGTTGATGATGTAATCGGCGCCGGCGAAGGCGTGGGGCAGGTAGTCCTGCTTGCAGTCTTTTGGCCGGCAGCTCCAGTACAAGGGGACCCTGGACAATCCCATCTTGCCCCGGTTGTCCTTGCCTTCGCAGTCGAGGTACTGGGCGCGGGGGAACCGCTCGTGCAGCATGTCGTAATATTCCTTGGCGAAATAGGCCAGGCTGTCGCCGACGGCGATGTTGGTCTCCCGGACGCCGGCGGCCTCGGTCAACTGCTTCAGCAGTGCGGCGATCATCTGGGGCGACGTATTCATATAGTCCACCCAGCTTTCCAGGGCGTAGGTCTGGCGGTTGACGGAGTTGACCGTTCGGATGAAGCCAACGAAGTTCACCTTGATCATGATCTTCTCGCCGGGCTTGTAGCCGACGTCGCCCTTGCCGCGGGTCTTGTTGTGGTAGCGAAAGATCGCGTCCCAGGCGGCGGCATCAGTGGACCGTCCCGTCAGAGTCTGGAGAGCTTTCGACATCATCCGGTCGCAGACGGCTTGGTCCGTGTGCTCCGGCTGCCAGAGGTGTCCGTCGCCCGGTCCGTTCCAGTCGGTGGCGTCGGGATCGTGGACCCAGACGACGCGGCCCGGATGGATGCCCCGGCCCGTGCCGACGGGGTTGAGCGGGTCGGCCTCGGCGGCCGCGACGTTCGTCTCAGGCATGTTGCGGATCGCCACAGCGCCGAAGACCACCGCCGCCGCCAGGCAGGCAAAGGCCAGACGCACGTGCGCCTGCCGGAACAATCCCCGTGCCCGGCGAAACGCCACGACGCCGCCGGTGATGCCGATGAGCCACGCGACGAAGCCCGACGCTAACGGCATCGCCACGCGCTGACACGGATACAGAGCCCGCGAGGGCTTGGGGATCACGCGGATCAGAAACCAGATCAGCGATACCAGCCCCGCCACAGGCAGCAGCCAGATCAGCCACCGGCTCCGGAGCTTCTGCCGAAGAGACTTTTGCGCGTGAGGGCAGGAAAGATGATGTTGGGCGGATCCGTTCTTATCGTGCTTCTGATTGGCGCGTTGCATCTGTGGCACCTCCATAGGACACTCGTACACGATTGTGCTGTCACCGGCGGTATTGTAGCACCGACCCGCCGCGAAGTCTTGGCCTTTTTTGACGCGCCGGGATGGTTGCGCCGACGGTGTCGAACGCGGCAATGAGCGGCCAGAGTGTTCCCGTGACCGGCGTTTACTCGTCGAACTCAACCGTAAGCAACAACGGGGCGTCGCAGGAGACCCGCTGCGCTGCGGTTGGGAGAGGCGTTCCGTTGCAGCGAATCCGCCGAACGGGGCGGTCGAAGTTCTCCAGGTGCAAAACGACACGCTCGAAAGGTTCCCGGCGCGGCAGCTCGATCTTGAGGTCGGCGGCATCGCCGTCGGGCCGGACTTCGAGGGCGACAGACATTTCGCCGAAGGAGGTGGGGACGTTCTTGAGTTCCGTGCGGTTGCCCGGCCGGGTCCAGGCGGCGGGCAGGCCCTCGAGCAGGTGCAGCTCGCGGCCGCGTTCGAGGATGAGCAGGTGACGGGTGAGCCGGATGAACTCGGCGCTGGCCCAGTTGTGGGGCATGTCGCCGCAGTACCGCTCGGCCCGGCCGACGAGGTTCTGTTCCTCTCTCCAGCATAGCAACGGCGACGCGTGGTTGCCGAAGGCATACAGGGTGGCGGCGGCTTTGCGGCCGTGTCCGAGCCAGAGATGGGCGTGGCCGTAGAACGATGCGGCGTAGTTCCAGACGCCGTCGGGCAGCCAGCCCGTCCCGAAGATCAAGCCTTCCTTTTCGGTCGCGTCGAGCATGGCCATTGTGCCCAGCGTGAGCTTGTCATTGGCGTCGAAGATGCGCCCGGGGAAGATCGACTGCAGGAAGGCCCACGCGCCGCGCTGGGGCAGTTGCGGCGCTTCGCCGGTCATCGTTACCGGGACGTAGACGTTGCCGAACGCGTCGGTGAGCTTGTCGCGGTTGCGGGCGCGGTCGAAGGTGCTCCAGTAATCGTCGTATTCGGCCTGCCAGGCGGCGCGACAGGGCTTGCCGAGTTCGGCGGCCATGTCGATGGCGGCCTTGAGACCCGCCAGCGTCCAGTAGACGTTGGTGTATTCGCGGTGCTTGCCGCCCAGGCCGCCGTCGCCGAAGCCGATGGGCATCAGGCCGTAGTTAGCCTGGTTGGGATCGTCCATGGTTATGCGGCGGTACTCGATGATCTGGTTCACTTCGCGCTCGACGCGCGGCCAGGTAGCCTGCAGCCAGGCGCGGTCGCCGGTCAATTGCGCGTGACGCCGGATCATCCAGAGCCGCAGGCCCGATTTTTTCGAGAACGCCACGCCGCCCGGTCCCTGGTCCCGGTCGACCTGCTGCTCCAGTCCGGCCCGCGTTTCCCGGGCCCGGCCCAGGTACGTGACGGCCTCCAGGATGAACGGCCCGTCGGCCGCCCAGGTGCCCCGGTAGCAGGTGGGCCCGACCTGGAACGCCGGGCGCCCCTCCTTGATCTCCCGGGCCTGGTAGATGTTGCGGATGCAGGCGTCGAGCAGATCCTGCACGTTCGGGTCCGGCACGATCATGCGGCCGTACGGCAGATCGACCTGCTGCCAGTATTTCACCGCCCTGTCCCGCTCGCGTGACGCGCTGCTCTCCGGCGTCTGCACCGAAGCGTTCTTGCCCCGGGCCAGCGTCAGGAGGACGCGGTATTCCTGTCCCGGCGCGAGCGTCTTGTCTTCAAAGAAGAGCTTGAGCTTGTTGTCCTGGCGGGCGAGCGTATTGATATCGGCCATCGCCAGGGCCGCCCGGTCGGCGTTGCCCGCCAGGATGGTCTTTTCGGAGGGTGCGGCGGCGGGATCGAAGACCCACAGGGCCGAGAGGATCGTGTTGTCGTCCTCGGCGCCGGCGGCAGGGTAGACGCCCATCTCAAGCCGGCCGTCGCGGTTGCGATCCTTCGTGTCGAAGCACAAGACCACCGGCTGATTCTGCCCGAATTCGCCGACGAGATCGACTGCGCGGACGGTCTTGCCTTCGATGCGAATCTCCAGCGGTCGCAGGCCCGGATTGGGATGGTAGCCTTCGATCAAGCCGAACGCGACGCGATACATCTTGTCCGGTTCGGCGGGAAAAGTGAAGACCAGCGGCCGCGACCAGCCGACCAGGACGTCACGAAAGCGGCGGTCGCAGTCGATCTTCGGCCGGGCCCAGTTTCGGTGCGTGCCCGGTTGGTGATCGAGCATCAGTTGCGTTTGCGGTGGCGATGCATGTTCGATGTGAGTGCAGGGCGGGCTCATCGACGCGAATGTCACGTTCGAGTCGCGCTTGTCGATCAGACGCGCGTTGTCGGAGACGGTGACGGGGCTTGCCGGGTCGATCTGCACGACGATTCTCCCGGTGGCCGCGCGCGTGCCCTTGTTGACCAATTTCAGCCAGAGGTAATCGACGCGTCGCTCGCTCCACTCGTCGAGGTCCGCCGTGCGCGGGGCGCGGGCCCAGGCGTGCTGCTCGAGGGTCAGTTCGCCCCGGTCGCGTTCCGTGACGACGATGGGCGTGCGGGCGTCGTGCAGGTGCTGGCGGATCTCGCCTTCCGGGCCCGTCGTCTCCAGGGAGGCGAGGATTCTCGTCTTGAAATCGTGGAAGCGTCCGCCGCCATAGTCGTAGTAGAGCCCGCCGTCGGAGCCGACGATGCTCTTGTGCGGATCGTCGGGCAGGCCGATGCAGGTTTGCCAGCGATAGGGGGCGTAGCGAAAATCGAGGACCTGGGGCTCGAGGCCGGCCGTCGGGCCTTGCAGGGGAAAGGCCCTGGCTTCAAGCAGGGCGGTCCCTTGCGAGGCGGCTCGGGCTGCGACGGCAAACAGGCAACATAGCAGACAAATCCGGAGGACGCGGCGGCTCAGTGGTGAAGTCAATGTACTACCTTTCGATCAGGCTCTCCTCGACCTTCATGCCGAAGTGACGGCCGGCTTCTTCGATGTGGGCCAGGACCTTGTCGCCCGGTTTGAGATTGGTGACGGAGGCGGCCTGCCCCTGCGGGTCCACGAGGCGAATCGTCTCGGCGTTCTGCAGGACCAGGCTGACGGGCCGGCCGTCGGCGTCGGCTTCGATAAGCATCATGGGGCGGCGCTCGATCTTGTTGCGCCCTAAGTAGGCAGTTTGGGTGCTACCCTGGTTGTCCACGAGCAGGACCTCGTCGCCCGCTTTCAGGTCGGCTAAGTACTTGGTCTTGCCGCCCGTGGTCAACGTATAGGCGTGCACCGCTCCGGCGTTGACGCGAAACGGACGCGACGCGACGTAGGGGTTGTCGATGGACTCGGAATGGACCAGGAAGAACCCGGACGCCGTGTTGCCGACCAACATCCCCTCGCCCAACGTCATCTGCGTGCAGGTGTCCAGGCAGGCCCGGTCGCCCATGCCGAGCTGTTTTGTGCTGGTGATCGTGGCTTCGACGAGCGTCATTTTCTCGCTGATGCCATGGACGATCTCGGCGGTCTTCTTGATCTCGTTGACGTCCGTGGTGCTGAGCACGACGCCGTCCACGCCTTTCTCCAGGATCTCGACCATGAGCTTGGCCTGCTCGCTGTCGGCGACCTGGACCAGGATGTTTTTGCCGCGCCGGGCGAGCAGGTTCTCGATAGGAATGATCGTCCAGTCGAGCATCCTGAGCACGACGGTTTTGTCGGCCGGCACGGCGGCGGCGCGGTCCTCGTCGTCCTTGCCCGCGATGTCCACGAATTCGACGTCCACGCCCGGCTTGATGTCGCCGCCGGCCTCGACGGTCTTGATTCTGCCGAACTGACGCACCGTTTCGCTGCCGCCGTCGGGCAGCACCAGCGCCTCGGCGCCGCTCTCCAGCGCCGCGATCGCGATTTCCTTCTCGTACGGGACCACATTAACCCAGAGTCGTTTCATGGCTCAGGCTCCCAATTCATCGGACGTGTGTTAAGCGCATTCGAACGCCATTAGATGCGAACGGAACGCACCTGTCAATAGACTCGGCGGCCGCCTTGCGGTACGATAGGGCAACGGCGGACATACCGGGGCTTCAACGAACGGGGGCCTGGTGCTGCTCCGTGCAGGGGCCGCTACGGGAAAAAGCTGAAACCGTGCAGGCCGGAATGCGACTGTCTTCGTAGCAGGCGACAGGCATGGCCGGCTTCGTGTGGGCTGTCGCTGCAGGTTCTGGAAACTCGGCCGAAAGGAAAGGGAAGAACGATGGCAAAAACAACGGTCGTGCGTGTCAAGGGGGACGTCGCTGCGGGGACGCTGTGGATGCTCGTTCTCTCGTTGCTGTTGTGCTGGCTGCCGTTCTTCGGTCCGCTGATCGCGGGCTTCGTCGGGGGCAAGAAGTCCGGCGGCGTCGGGCCGGCCATCACGGCGGTCTTTCTGCCGGCGGTCGTCTTGGGCATCGTCTTCTTCATCCTCGGAACCGCCACGGGCATTCCCCTGCTCGGGGTCGTGACGGGGGGCACCGTCTTTCTCCTCCTGGCGGCCGCCGCCGTCGGACCGCTCCTGATCGGCGCCGTCATCGGCGGCGCCATGGCTTGACACCATCACCGCAGGCCGGGTATACCTGTGGGCGCGCGCAGTGCGTTCAGCTTGGACGGTGGTGTCGAATTCGGGAGTGCGTGACATGGCGAAGAGACCTGTGATGCGATCGTGGATGGTGTGTGTTGTGTTTCTGTGTACCCTGCGCAGCCAGGTGTGCCTGGGCGATTTTCTGGCGGACCTGGCCCGGCCGCACCAGGGGCGGAGCATGCGGGCGACCTCGACCCACAAGCTCGGGGCGAATCCGCGGGAATGGGACGGCGAGCCCGACCCCGATCACAACGGCGACAACAGCAACGTTCAGCCGGGCCAGACGAAGGTTCTCATGGACGTCAAGGGGCCCGGCGTCATTACGCACATCTGGATCACGTTTCTGGGACCCGGACCCCATCCCTGGGCCAAAAACGGCTCGGCCAACCACCAGGAAATGCTGCTGCGCATGTACTGGGACGGCAGCGAGCGTCCCGGCGTCGAGTCGCCGGTCGGGGACTTCTTCGCCAACAGTTTCGCCAGACGCAGCGAAGTCATCAGCCTGCCCGTCTGCGTCGAAGACGCGGATTCATACAACTGCTTCTGGCACATGCCGTTCCGCAAGTCGGCCCGCGTGGAGATCGTCAACCAGAGCGACAAGCAGATCAGCCTGCTGTACTTCAATATCGACTGGGTCAAGAAGGACCGCCTGCCCAAAAACACGCCGTACTTCTACGCCCAGTACCGCCAGGAGTATCCCGTCGAGAAGGGCAAGGACTACGTGATCCTGGACACGCAGGGCAAGGGACATTACGTCGGTACCGTCCTGAGTGTGCGGACGCGCAGCCCTTCCTGGTTCGGCGAGGGGGACGAGAAGATCTACATCGACGGCGAGAAGAAGGCCTCGATCTGGGGCACGGGGACCGAGGACTATTTCCTCTCGGCCTGGGGGCTCAAGACCACGAGCACGCCCTTTTTCGGCGTCCCGTATTTCGATCAGTGGGGCATCGTCGGCGGGCACACCTCGGCCTACCGCTGGCACGTCACCGATCCGCTGGTCTTCAACGAAGGCATCAAGGTGACGTTCGAGCACTTCGGCTGGATGTCTCCGGATGAGAATCCGCAGTACAAGTCGCATAGCTGGAACGAGCGCGAGGATGATTACTCCAGCGTGGCGTTCTGGTACCAGACGGGCACGCCGACGTTCTCGGCCCGTGCGCCGCACGCCCGCGCGCGGAAGCTGCCGTGCCTGGATCGCATCATTGCTGCCGCCGCGTGCACGGACGCCAAATATCACGGCGAAGGCGAAGCCCGGGCACAGAGTCTGGACGTTTATTTCCCCAACCAGCACCTGCTCTTCAAGTCGAAAGACGTTGCCGAGGGCTGGGTCGAGATTCCCTTCGAGGTCCAGAAGAAAGAGCCCAAGCGACTGCTGCTGGTGATGACGCAGGCCAACGACTACGGCAGGTACCAGGCCTATCTCAACGGCGTCAAGCTCGGGGGCGTGATGGATCTCTACAGCGAAGAGATCGACACGCGTGAGTATCACCTGCTGGACTTCTGGCCCGAGCCGGGGCAGTACACGCTGCGGCTCGAATGCGTGGGCAAGAACCCCGCTTCGGCGGCCCATTACCTCGGCATCGAATCGGTGCGTTTGCGCGAGCGCCGCTCCCGCGTCAGCGAATACGGGCACGATAAGGATAAGGACTGGCGCGAGAAGCCGCTTCTCTACAGGTAGATGGCCAGCTCACCCGGCCGGATGATCTGTCGCTCTTTCCATTGCGTCACGACGCGGGCGCTCTCCGTGTTTCTTTGTCACGAGCGGTGAAATTGGTTGTAATCGCGGGAGGATTCCATTTCAATCTCGTCGTGGTCGCTCGCATAGGATGAAGGAATACGGACCGGGATCCCGGATCGTGGAAAGGATTGGTGACAGATGAAGGTAAAGGGCCTGCTTCTCAAGAGCTCGATCGTCGCGGCGTTGGGGGGGTTGTTGTTCGGTTTTGACACGGCGGTCATCTCCGGCGCCGAGCAGCGACTCCAGGAACTTTTCGCCGGCACCTATGATTCCCTGGCGACCGCGATGAGCAGTCTGGGTTTCCTGGGCAAGCCTGGTTTCTGGCACGGCTGCACGACCGCCAGCGCCCTGATCGGCACGATTCTCGGCGCCTGGCTGGCCAGCAAGCCGTCGGATGCGTTCGGGCGACGCAAGACGCTTTCGGTCCTGGCGGTGCTGTACTTCGTCTCGGCCGTGGGCAGCGCGTTTGCCTGGGACTGGTGGTCGTTCGTGATCGCTCGTCTGATCGGTGGTCTGGCCGTGGGCGGCTCGTCGGTGGTCGGTCCGATCTACATCGCGGAAATCTCGCCGGCCCGGAGCCGCGGGCGCCTGGTGGCGCTGATGCAGTTCAATATCGTGCTGGGCATTCTGCTGGCCTTTTTGTCCAACTACATCATCGGCACCCTGGACCTCGGTGACGTGGAGTGGCGCTGGATGTTCGGTGTCGAAGCGTTTCCCGCCGCCGCTTTCTTCCTCTTCTTGTTCGGCAATCCGCTGAGCCCCCGGTGGCTGATGACCAAAGGGCGCGCCGACGAGGCCCGCGGCATTATGGAGCGGCTGGGCGCCGAAAACGTCGAGGGGGAGATGCGGGAGATCCAGGAGTCCATCGACCTGGCGCATCATACCGCGAAGGAGCCGTTCTTCTGCAAAGCGTATCTGACTCCTATCATGCTGGCCTTTCTGATCGCGGCGTTCAACCAGCTTTCGGGCATCAATGCCCTCCTGTATTACTCGGCGCGCATCTTTGAGATGGCCGGCGCCAGCGCCGATTTCGCCCGGCTCCAGAGTGTCATCGTGGGCGCGACGAACCTGGTCTTCACGATGCTGGCCATGGCGATCATCGATCACTTCGGACGCAAGAAACTCATGCTGGTCGGCTCCATCGGTTACATCATCAGCCTGAGCACCGTGGCGTGGGCCTTCTATACGGACCGGGGCGGGGCCATTGTGCTGGCCAGCTTCCTGCTGTTCATCGCGTCCCATGCGTTCGGCCAGGGGGCGGTCATCTGGGTCTTCATCAGCGAGATCTTTCCCACCCGCGTGCGGGCCAAGGGACAGGCGCTGGGGTCCTTCACCCACTGGTTCATGTGCGCGTTGATCGCCTGGACGTTCCCGATGTTCGCCGAGAAGACCGGTGCCCACGTCTTTGCGTTCTACGCCGGCATGATGGTCCTCCAGCTCGTCTGGGTGCTCTTCATGATGCCCGAGACCAAAGGCGTGCCGCTGGAACAAATCCAGAAGAAGTTGGGCATCGAGTAGTGCCGGCACCGCGAGCGGGGCTTTCGAGCTTGCCGCCCTTGAAGACCGGGGCGAAGAAGATGATGTCATAGCTCTGCCACTGTCCTGGGGGACGGCACGCATTGACCATCGGCGGGGTTTGGCCGTAGACGCTGGCCGCCTGTCCGTCGGGATAGAGCAGCGTGGTGTACGTGTCGAACACCCGGATCTCGAAGAGCCCCATCAGCATGACGCCGTTGTTGCCGAATGGACCAAGACAAGACCCAGCGTGGCGGCGACAGCGACATGGAGGACGACGCGATAACGCTTCGTGACCGTTCCTTTCCCGTGTGTGATGCGACGAATGGGGCGCGCCGAACGGTGGTCCGCCCCTCGTAATCCGCAGGCCACTGTACCCCACCGGCAAGTCGGCCACAAGCTCTGGCGGTGTCGTTTCTCGACCCGGTAGACCCTCCGGCTCGTCACCCGGCTTGATCCGTCGCCGTCGGACCGGTATAATCATCGGGGTGGTCGTTCCCGCCGGGATGGCGGTGGATTCAATACGGCACGGGCAGGAGGCGTTTCGCCGGGCCGAACGGAGTTCGAACAAAAATGACAGACCAACTGCAGAGCAGACGCCGAGCTATCATAGCAGGAGCGTTGATCGTTGCGTTCCTTGCCATTGCGGCGCCCTCATCCTGGGCTGCCGGCCGGGACGAGCCCGTTCGGATCAAGCGGGTTGCCTCTGATGATTACGTGAGCCTGATCGTGGAGAACCGCAGGGCGTTCGACGTAACGGTGACCCTGACGATCCGGGCTCACAACGTGGACGTCAAGAGAATCGAGCCTGAAACGGAGACCTACGCCGGGAATTCAGAGGCCGAGGCCGTTCGGATCTTCCCGGCAGAGGCGGGCAAACGCTGGGACTACCACTATCGCTTCACCTGGGTAAAGGGGAATCTGCACGCCGAGCACGACGCGGAGGTGCTCTACCGTCTGCCCTACGAATCGGGCACGTCCCATCGGGTGACGCAGGGATACCACGGCCGGCTGACGCACCAGGGCCAGGAGCAATACGCGGTGGATTTCGCCATGAGGGAAGGGACGCCGGTGTGCGCGGCCCGCGACGGCGTGGTGGTGGACCTCAAGGAGTCCTCGAAGAGCGGCGGGCCCCGAAAGAGCTACCGGAAGCTGTCGAATTACGTTTCCATCGCCCACGCCGACGGGACCATCGGGGAATATCATCATTTGCAGCACAACGGCGTGCTCGTCGAGATCGGCCAGCGGGTCACGGCCGGGACGGTCATCGCGCTTTCGGGCAACACGGGATACTCCACCCGGCCCCATCTCCATTTCGGCGTCTACTCCCCCGTCGACGGGACCCAACTGCAATCCCATCCCCTCGCCTTCGCCACCCGCCGCGGCACCGTCGCCGAGCCGGTCGAAGGAAAGTCCTACACCGCCAAGTAGGCGACGCCGAGAATCCCGGGGCGATAAGATTCGTTTGCTGAGGAACTCCGAAGAAGGGGGTTGACGGGGGCGGGGATTTGCCTATTCTGTTAGATTTCACGTCGTGGTTAGAAGGAGTCGGCCGTGCAGGGAAGTACATCTGGCGGGGAATTTGTGTTTGAGGCCCCTGAATCGGAACCGGTGGGCAGCGTGCTCTACGAGGAGCATTTGGAGCTTACGAGCAAGTCTCGCCTGAGTGGATTTGCCGGTTATTTGATGCCGCTCTGGTATTCTTCGATCGCCGCCGAGCACGAGGCGGTCCGCGCGCGGGCCGGGCTGTTCGACTGCACGCACATGGGGGCGCTGGAGGTTTCGGGTGACGATGCGGCCGGGTTTCTCAATCTTCTCGCCACCAACGATATCGAGAGGCTGAAGGTCGGCCGGGCCCAGTACAGCTATATCCTCGATGCCGCCGGCAACGTTCTGGACGACATCATCGTCTACCGCCGCCGCGACGACAATTTCATGGTCGTCGTCAATGCGGCCAACGAGCCCAAGATCAAGCACTATCTCAACGAGTTGCTCGGCGGGCGGGCGGTCGTCGATGCGGCCGATCCCGGCGCCACTGCGCGGCTGACGAGCTTGCATCCGACGATCCGGGATATGCGGGACACGGACGCCGGCGGCGACTGCCGCGTCGATATCGCCTTGCAGGGCCCCGCCTCCGCCGAGGTGCTCGTCAAGCTCATCGATGATCCATCCGCGCGCGAGGGCGTGTCGGGTCTCAAGAGTTTTGCCTTGATCGAGACGCAGGTCGGCGGAATCGACTGCATCGTCTCGACCACCGGGTACACGGGGGCCCGGACGTGCTTCGAGCTGTTCGTTCATCCGGCGCAGGCGGCGCAACTGTGGAATCGCATCCTGGAGGCGGGTCGGCCGCTGGGCGTGCTGCCCTGCGGGTTGGGGGCGCGGGACAGCCTGCGGATCGAGGCGGGCCTGCCGCTCTACGGGCACGAGCTGGACGGCAAGTTCGGAATCTCGCCGTTCGAGGCGGGCTATGGCTGGGCGGTCAAGCTCCAGAAGGAGTTCTTCATCGGCAAGGCCGCCATGGAACGCATCGCCGGGACGTACGAGATGCAAGTGGCCCGGATTCAGTTGCCCGGGGCCAGAGGGATTCGTCCCGTGCGGCTCGACGATCCCGTGCTGGACGAGCAGGGCGTTTGCATCGGATGGGTGCTGAGCAACGCCAAGGCCGGGGAAAACCAGTATGCATTGGCGTACGTAGACAAGAGTGTCGCCCGGGAAGGAAAGTCCCTGGGCGTTTATTATCTGGCCCGCAGCGCGAGCCAGGTTCAACAAGGACGAAAACAACATATTGAAAAAGGGCAAACGGCCGAGGCCGACCTGACGGGCACGGTGGTGAGCCGGTTTGCCAGATTTTAGATGGAGGCAGTTGGATGGTAGTCGAGGGATTGCTGTATACCAAAGACCACGAGTGGGCCAAAGTGGAAGGCGACACCGTCACCATGGGCATCACGGACTACGCGCAGGAACAGTTGGGAGAGATCGTTTTCGTAGAGCTGCCGGAGGTCGGCAAGGAGTTCGACGCTCACAAGGAGATCAGCGTGGTCGAAAGCTCCAAGGCCGCCGGGGACGTCTACTGCCCGGTTGCCGGGCGGGTCAGCGCGGTCAACGAAGAGCTCAACACCCGGCCCGAGCTGGTTAACGAGGACTGCTACAACGCCGGTTGGATCTGCAAGCTGACGGTCGCCGACAAGACCGCGCTCGACGATCTGATGGATGTCAAGAAATACGAAGAGTACCTCAAAACGCTGTAGCGGCGGGTGCCGCCGGCGCCGTTGTTTCACTTCGGCGCGAGCGTGATGCCGCAGGGGAAGGTTGGGCTATGCCGTTCATACCTCACACATCAGAGCAGCAGCAGGAGATGCTGGCGACCATCGGCCTGACGATGGACGACCTGTTCGGGGACATCCCGGCCGAGTTGATGGGCGGGTCCTTCGATCTGCCGGGCGGACTGAGCGAGCAGGAGGTCCGCAACCGGCTCGCCGACCTGGCGGGCAAGAACCACGTGGACCTGACGCTCTTCTTAGGCGGCGGTTTCTACGACCATTTCATCCCGTCGGCGGTTTACTCGATCATCTCGCGGAGCGAGTTCTACACGGCCTACACGCCGTACCAGCCGGAGCTGGCGCAGGGGACGCTCCAGGCGATCTACGAGTATCAGTCCGCCGTGTGCCGCCTGACCGACATGGAGGTCTCCAACGCCTCGTTGTACGACGGCGGGACCGCCATGTACGAGGCCATGATGATGGCTCTGCGCATCACCGGCCGCAACAAGGTCATCATCGACGACAGCGTCAATCCCATCTATCGCGTCATGATCCATTCCTATACGCGGAATTTGCAGATCGATCTCGCAGAGACGCACTGCCGCAACGGTCTGGCCAATCGAGCGGAGATTCTGGACACGCTCGACGACCAGACGGCGGCGGTCATCGTGCAGAATCCCAATTTCTTCGGGTGCATCGATGATTTTACTGACATCGCCGAAGCCGCCCACGAGAAGGGCGCCTTGCTGATCGTCTCCTGCTACCCGATTTCATTGGGGATCTTGAAGACGCCCGGTGCGATGGGGGCCGATATCGTCACGGGCGAGGGGCAGAGCCTGGGCATGCCGATGTCGTTCGGCGGGCCTTATCTGGGTTTCATGGCGTCGCGCAAGCAGTACGTACGCAAGATGCCGGGCCGCGTCGCGGGCGAGACCACGGACCGGCAGGACCGGCGCGCGTTCGTCCTGACGCTCCAAGCCCGCGAGCAGCACATTCGCCGGGACAAGGCGACCTCGAACATCTGCTCGAACGAGGCGCTGTGCGCGTTGACGGCGCTGGTGTATCTCTCGCTCCTGGGCAAGGAGGGATTCAAGGAGACCGCCCAACGCTGCGCCGACAAGGCCAGCTATGCCTATCAACGGCTCACGGCGATTCCGGGCGTCGAGCCGCACTTCAAGGCGAAGTGGTTCTTCAACGAGTTCGTCCTGGACCTGCCGTGCGAGGCGGCCGACGTGATCGCGAAGCTGATTGAAAAGGGTTTTGCCGCCGGGTTCCCTCTGAGCCGCTACTATGAGGGGATGGAGAACTCGATTCTGATTTGTGTGACCGAGAAACGGACCAAGCAGCAGATCGGGATGCTGGCCGAGGCCCTGGAGAGCGTTTTGTAATAGGTCCCATAGGACCTATGCAGCGACAAGCTGCGTTTGCCGCTGATCTTTGGAGAGCGTTATGAAGTTGGTGTTCGAGAAGAGCGTTCCCGGTCGCCGGGGTGTGTGCCCGGGGCCGAGCGATGTGCCCACTACGGTCAATATACCGAACGAGTTGCAGCGCGACCGCGACGCGGCCTTGCCCGAGTTGAGCGAGTTTGACGTCGTGCGGCATTTCACCGAGCTTTCGCGGCGCAACTTCGGAGTCGATACGAATTTCTACCCGCTGGGCTCCTGTACGATGAAGTACAATCCGAAGGTGGCTGAGCGGATCGCTTCGTACCCGGGCTTCGCCCACCTGCACCCGCTGCTGCCCCAGTTGCGTATGGGCGGGATGCTCACGCAGGGAGCGCTGGCCATCCTCCACGAGATGGACCTGCTGCTGCGCGAGATTACCGGGATGGCGGGCTTTACGATGCAGCCGATGGCCGGCGCGCACGGCGAGCTGACCGGCATGATGATCATGGCCGCCTACCATCGCGACAGAGGCAACAACAAGAGCATCGTGCTGGCCCCGGACAGCGCGCACGGGACGAACCCCGCCAGCGCCGCGATTGCGGGCTACCGCGTGGTGTCGGTGCCGAGCGACGACAACGGCGTCATGGACCTCGACGCGCTCAGGAGCGCCGTCTGCGACGAGGTGGCCGGCGTGATGCTGACCTGCCCGAACACGCTGGGCCTGTTCAATCCGCACATCAGGGAAATCTGCGATCTCATCCACAGCGTGGACGGGCTGGCGTATTACGACGGCGCGAATCTCAACGCGATCGTGGGCAAGGCCCGCCCCGGCGATTTCGGCTTCGACATCGTGCACCTGAACGTCCACAAGACCCTCGCCACCCCGCACGGCGGCGGCGGGCCCGGGGCCGGACCGGTCGGCGTGGGCGAGAAGCTCGTCCCGTTCCTGCCGGTCTCCATCGTCATCAAGAGGAGCGACGGGACCTATGCCCTGGAGTACGACCGGCCGAAATCCATCGGCTATATCGCGCCGTTCTACGGCAATTTCGGTATCGTCCTGCGCGCCTACGTCTACATCCTCATGTTAGGCAAGGAAGGCCTGCCCAAGGTGGCCGAGACCGCCGTCCTCAACGCCAACTACGTGCGGGCGAAGCTGCGCGAACACTACAGGCCGGCCGTCGATCGCATCTGCAAGCACGAATGTGTCTTGAGTCCGACGAAGGAGATGGTCGCCAGCGGCGTCCACGCCCTCGATATCGCCAAGGCCCTGATCGACCGGGGATTCCATCCGCCGACCGTCTACTTTCCCACCATCGTCAAGGAAGCGATGATGATCGAGCCGACCGAGACCGAGAGCAAGGAAACGCTCGACGCCTTCTGTGAGGCCATGATCGAAATCGCCGAACTCGCAAAGACCGATCCGCAGCAGCTCCAGGCGGCCCCCAAGACCACCTGCGTCTCGCGCCCCAACGAAACCGCCGCCGCCAAAAACCTCAACATCGCGTCGCTCGGATAGGTGTACTCGCGGCAAACTATGGTCAATGATGTGGGCGGGACGGATGCCCCATCCGTGTGCTCTACGGCCAATCGGGCTGTTCGCGCCTCAATTCTTCAAGCCTGCGGATGAACTCCGGCTTTATCGGCTCCTCCTGACTTCTCCGATAATCTTCATCCGCTTCACGAAGAACTCTGATTTCGGCAATCAGTTTCGCGTTGGGAGGAATCACGTCCGGTATCCCCTTCTGCCCATACGCAAGATGGGGACTAATGGCGACCTTTCTACGCCCTCCGATTCTCATGCCCGGTACGGTGTGGAAGAGACCTGCGGGCAGCCAGCTTCGGTTTATGCGGGTGCACAGATCGTAGAAACCGTTCCCGCAATCTCTTTGGTTGATGCCCGGTAGGAAGGACGATGGCGCAGAAGGTACGATCTCCCCTTTGTTGAGCGTAAGGCGAATCGAAAGCATGTAGTAGTGTTGGCGCTGAATAGGATCGCCGCTGCCTTCCGTTTCCTCCAGTAGTTTGATACCTTTGCGAATAAGCATAGCGATCCCACTACAGGTTCGTCGCAGCCGGGCTGCCTGCCCGGTTAGGATTCAGCGTTCTCGGCCCGAGATTCATGGATTCGTGGGCTTAGCTCTTGAGGACGTCGATGGCGGCTTGGACGGTGGCTTCGTTGTGGACCATTTCGCTGAGGGCCTGGATCATTTTGTCGGGGGTTTTGTGCTGGAAGGCGTTTCGCCCGATGGACAGGCCCATCGCGCCGGCCTGGAGCGCTCCCTCGACCATGCGGAAGATGTCCTCATCGCTGCCCATCTTCGGTCCGCCGGCGATGACGACCGGGACGGGGCAGCCCCGGACCACCTCGGTGAACGACTCGACGCTGCCGGTGTAGACGACCTTGACGATGTCGGCGCCCAGCTCGGCCCCGACGCGGGCGGCGAGCTTGACGTTCTCGACGTCGTACTCGTTCTCGATCTTCGGCCCGCGGGTGTACATCATCGTCACCAGGGGCATCTGCCACTCCAGGCAGCGCTCGCTGACCAGCCCGAACTGCCGGAGCATCTCCTTGTCGGTCTCGGCGCCGAGGTTGATGTGGATGCTGACGGCGTCGGCCCCGAGCTTGATCGCCTCCTCCACCGTGCAGACCAGCTCCTTGGCGTTGGGGTCGGGACTGACGGCCGTGCCGGCCGAGAGATGGATGATCAGGCCCACGTCCTTGCCGGTGCCGCGGTGGCCGGCGCGGACCATGCCCTTGTGCATCAAGATGGCGTTGGCCCCGCCCCCGACGACCTTGCTGATCGTCGTGCGCATGTCGGCCAGGCCCTCAATGGGACCGACCGTGACGCCGTGATCCATGGGGACGATGACCGTTCTCTGCGAGTTGCGGTCGATGATTCTCTCTAATCGTATCGCCTTGCCGATCATGGCAAACCTCCTTGAGTTTTGAGTTCTTAGCTGAACTTTTGCAAAATGGAGATTAGGCTTACTTTAGGGAGGAAAAATCTCCT
>CAYPZL010000086.1:0-22836 GCA_964415045.1 uncultured Pirellulales bacterium
CCAACGATTTCCTTGAAGAATATAAGCCTAATCTCCATTTTGCAAAACTCTACTCCCTAATTCTCTCTGGATCTCCTCCAGCGGCACGCCTTTGGTTTCCGGCATCATAAAGAGAACCCATAGTAGCTGCAATACCATCATGACCGCATAGACGGCGAACACGGGGCGCCCGCCCAACCCCCCGGCGATGGGCTTGAAGGTCCAGAAATGTGCCGGGGAATCGGGCTTCATCATGAAGCTCACGAAGATAGACGTACCCGGCTTGCCGATGCTCCCGTTGACAGTGAGGTGATCGCCAAACGGACCATCAGCGGATCACGCAGCTCTTTGATGAGGCTCACATCCCCGTCGTGTTGATGGACCGCGATGTAACGTCTTTCCCCCTGCACACTGAAGCGTGGCCGGGCCACGCAGGCCGGACTCCAGCAAGCCGGGGCCCTCCGCGCGAGCGGCATGATACGGAGAAGTCAGTAGCATAAGAAGGATGTGGCCTGCAATTCGTTGCATACCGACAGCGGCGCCATTTGAGTCCTGAGCCACAGTTGATCTGCCGGCAGCGGTCGGACAAGCCGGCCTTGACGAGAAGGAAGACGCACGTGGCGCCTGCCGGCGCCTCAGGACCCGGGGTCGAACGTATAGCCCAGCTCGCCCCATACCGCTTTCTGCACGCGGAACAGATCGGGATTTCCGTTCTGTACGATGTTGAGGTTGTCGCCGATGGCCCCCCAGTCCCACGCCTGCATCAGCTCGATGGTGCGCGAATCCTTCCAGGCCCACCACTCGGAATGGCCGTCGGCGAAGGCCACCGTCGTACCGGCGCCATGGCGGGCGGGAATCGGATTCCACCAGGCCGGCCGGCTCCAGGGAACCGCCCAGGCGGCGTCCCAGTCTTCGCCGAAATCGTCCAGAAAGACCAGCCGCAAGGCAGGATGCTCGATTTTGTACATGTTTTTGAGGACCGGACCGCCGTCGAAGCTGGCGCCATTCATGGCGTGGGAGCAACTGTACGTGCGCATCTCGAAGCTCTTGGCCACGGGACAGCGGTACACCTTAACGCTCTCGACGTACTTGAAGAGCAACCCGTCTCTGATGGCGTCCAACTGGGTCTCGCGAGGCGCGTCCACGGGCGTGCTGCCGGAAGGGTTGCGGACCCAGCCATCGTCGGGCCTCGCCTGGGCCGGCGGCATCTTGCCGCCGTAATCGTCACAATACATCATCCATCCCAGCACGAGCGTTTTCGTGTTGTTCAGGCACACGGCCCGCTTGCCCTGTTCCCGCGCCCGGTTCAGGGCCGGCAACAGCAGAGCCATGAGGATGGCAATCACGGCAATAACAACCAACAGTTCGATCAGCGTGAATCCCCGCGATACGCTACTGTTCCTGTTCATTTGACGTCCGTCCTTACATCCCCGGCTGTGGCATTGACGGTTACGGAACGCGATGCGATCACCCATTTTCCCGGTTAGAGCGTCACGGAACACGTATTATATGTTATAATAGCCTCGATATCGGTGGTTTGCAATCATTGTTTTGGCAAGAGGGATCACGCCGGAAGGAGCCGGTACGCCGATCAGGGGCCAATGTCCCATCTTTTCACGCCGGTCGTACGGACACAACCAAGGCCTGAAGGGCAAGACCTGCTTGCGTTTTCTGTCAGGAAAAGCTCATGGCTCTGTATCACAGAAAACCCGACCCACGAGACCTTATCGGCCTGCTCTCGCTGCTGGCGCTGGCACTCCAACTGTGCGTGCCCTGCGCGCTGCTCGCCGACAGTGTGGTCGTGATCAATGAGATCATGTATCACCCTCGCGACGGAAGCCCCGAATGGATAGAGCTTTACAATCAGATGGGAACGCAGGTGGACCTGTCCGGATGGTCGCTGGCCGGAGCCGTGGAGTACACGTTTCCGGAAGGAACGATCCTTCCGGCCGGCCTGTATCTGGTCGTTGCCTCACCCGCGGAGGTCGATCCGCAGGGCCTCCCGGTACCGGTTCTTGGGCCGTTCGACGGAAAACTCTCCAACGCGGGCGAAGAGATCCGGTTGATCAACAACAGCGGCCGAGTAATGAACCGCGTCCGCTACGACGACCGGGGCGACTGGCCCGTGGCCCCTGACGGCTCAGGCGTCACTCTGGCCAAAATCGACCCCACGCGCGAAAGCGAAACCCCCTCGAATTGGACGTGGAGCGACCGGTTGGACGGTACCCCCAAAGGGCCCAATTTTGACGACGCGACTCCCCTGCCCCGTCCGCTGCGTTTCAACGAAATCTGTCCGGCCGGCGAGTCACCCTTCTTTGTGGAAATCATCAACACCGGAACCGAACCGGTTGCCATGGCCGATGCCTGGCTCGAGATACAGGGCTCCCGGGATTCGGTGCACGCGTTCGACGACCACGTCCTGGCCCCGGGTCAATACGTTGTGATAACGGAGAGCGATCTGGGATTCGTACCGAGAGCCGGCGATCGCCTTTTCCTGGGCTGGCAGAACGACCGCGTGTCCGACGCCGTGCGCGTCTCTGACATTGTGAAGGGCCGACACCCTGACGGTACAGGACCGTGGCTTTTTCCTGTGTCCCCCAGTCCCGGGCAAGCGAACCCGGTCGAGTTGTGTACGGATGTCGTCATCAACGAGATCATGTACCATCCGCAGACTTTGCCCCGGGAGGAAACGAAAGATACCATTACGCTATTTGGCGAGGAAACGCCGACGAAGGTCCTGGTCCCGCAGGATGACCGCCTCGGGCGACAATGGACGGGTGGATCGGAACCGTTTGATGACAGGGACTGGATCCGGGGCGCGGGAACGGGCGTCGGTTATGAGGCCGGCTCCGGATACGAGCCCTATATCGACACGGACGTCGGTGCCGTCATGCAGGGACGCTATCACACCGTCTATATCCGTATTCCCTTCGAGGTCGCCGATCCCAACGCGCTGGCGACGTTGACGCTGAACGTGCGATACGATGACGGTTTTCTGGCGTTTCTCAACGGCACGCTCGTCGCCAGCGGCAATATGTCGGGGTCCGAAGCCTGGAACGATCCGGCCGCCGCGTCGCACAACGATTCGGCGGCGGCAAGCTACCAGGGTTTCGACGTATCGAACCACCTGTCCCAACTGAAGAACGGCGCCAATATCCTGGCCATCGAGGGGCACAACATCAGCCTGAGCAGTTCCGATCTCCTGTTTCAAGCCACCCTGGAAGGGGCGCCCGCCGATCCTGCAGCCACCGAAGACAAGGACCGCGAATGCGGGACCTGGATTGAGCTCTACAACAAAGGAACTGAAACGGTCGATCTCTCCGGCTGGACGTTCGACAAAGGCATCGCCTATACGTTTGGCGAGGGAACGGTTCTGCCGGCGGACCAGTACCTGGTCGTGGCCCGGGATCGAGCTTACCTGGCTGCCCTGTTTCCAGACGTTCCGATCGTGGGAGACTTCGAAGGGCGTCTCGCCAACGGAGGCGAAGAACTGAGGCTCCTGGATGCCCGGGGCAATCCCGTCGATCGAGTGCGCTACTATGATGGCGGAACGTGGCCGGACGCGGCCGACGGCGGCGGCAGCAGCCTGGAGCTGCGCGATCCCTGGGCCGATAACGACTGCGGCGCCGCCTGGGCGCCCAGCGACGAATCGTTCCGGTCGAGCTGGCAGACGGTTTCCTACCGCGGGATCGTGCAGGCCAGCCCGGTGGGCAACGACGGCCTGTACCATGAATTCGTCATGGGGCTGCTGGACGCCGGTGAAATCCTGATCGACGACATTCATGTGATTGAAGACCCTGACGGCGCAGCACAGGAACGGCTTCAGAACAGCGACTTCTCCCGGGGCCTGGACCACTGGCGCATTGTCGGCAACCATCGCCACAGCCGCGTCCAGGCCGATCCCAACGATCCGGCCAACCCGGTTCTGCGCCTGGTGGCCACCGGTACCACCGACCACATGCACAATCATGCGGAAACGACGTTCGCCAACGGCGCACGGATCAACAACGGCCGTGAGGTCGAGATTCGATTCCGCGCCAGGTGGATTACGGGTTCTCCACTGCTGCACACGCGCCTGTTCTTCAACCGGCTGCCCCGAACTACAGTTCTGGCCGTGTCCCCGTCGCCGGGCACGCCCGGGCGTCAGAATTCACGCTTTCAGCCAAACATCGGCCCGACCATGACCGAGCTTCGTCACAGCCCGGCGGTCCCTCTGCCCGGCCAGGCGGTGGACGTTTCCGTCAACGCCACCGACCCGGACGGCATCGAGAAAGTCACCTTGTGGTATCGCCAGGACAACGGCCCGTGGCAATCCACCGACATGAGCGAATGGGAGGATGGTTATGTCGGAGTCATCCCGCCCCACGCCAGCCATACCCTCGTGCAATTCTATGCCGAAGCGCAGGACGGGCAGGGCGCCGTCGCATTCTGTCCGGCCGCGGCGCAGGCGTCGTTCGCCCAGTATCGCGTCTTACAGACGGATGGTGGCGGAGGCACCCCGCCCAGACGCCCGACACAACCGACGGGCCCATTCGCACCGAGGACTACGGGCGTATTCAACTATCGTATTATCATGCGGGACACGGAACGTGATTTCCTGTACGAGCCGACCAACCGAATGAGCAACGAGCACCTCGGCGCCACGTTGATCGTTAACGAAAGCGACGTGTATTACGACGTCGGCGTGCGGCTCAAGGGCAGCGAGCACGGCCGGCCCAAGGACCCACGTATCGGCTTTCACCTGCAGTTCAATCCCGAGAAGCGGTTTCGCGGCGTGCATCGAACCATCAGCTTCGACCGATCCGACGGACAGCAGGTAGGCCAGCGCGAGATGCTGTTCCATGCGGCGATGAATCGCTTTGGCGGGTTTTCCAAGTATCACGACCTGGGGTATCTAATCGCTCCCAGGCAGGAGCACTGCAGCGGCATTGAAGTGCAACTGGCGCGCTATGGTCCTGTCTACTGCGAAGAGGCCTATGGCAAGGAAGGTGGAGACGGCACCCTGTACGAATACGAACTTATCTACACGCTGGCTGCCACCGTGGGCAATGACCCCGAGGGGCTCAAGATTCCCCAGGAGGGAGGCGGAGTCTATGGACGCAGCGTCACGGATTACCTGGGCACGGACAAAGAAAAATACCGCTGGCACTTTCTGATCAAGAACAATCGGGACGCCGACGACTATGATCCGGTGATCGATCTGACGCGAGCCCTCGGTCTCAGCCAAAATGCGTTCACGGCAAGCATCCCGGAGACCATCGACGTAGACCAGTGGCTCCGGTCTTTTGCGGTAGGCTCCACGACGGGTGTCGGAGACAACTGGATCAGCAATTCCGGGCATAACGCCATGTTTTACTTCCGACCCACGGATGAGAAGTTTCTGTTCTTCCTTCACGACGTGGATTTCGCTTTTCAGCAGAACCGCGCCCTGGAGAGCAATAGCGTGCTGCGCAAGCTCCTCCAGGAGCCCACGTGGGCGCATGCCTTTTACGGATATGTATACGACTTCCTGCAAGTCAGCTTCAACAGGCCGTATATGTCTGTATGGACCGAGCACTACGCCCGGTTGCTGCCTGAACAGGCATGGTCGAGCTGGCTCGCCTACATCGACGGAAGGTGCCAGAACGTGATGGGCCAGATCATCGCCAAGGCCGGAGCAGTCATCCCCTTCGAGGTCACCGCGCCGCCTGCCAAAATCGCGATGTCGCATTCCACGCCGATACGAGGACGCGGCTGGATCGACGTACACCAGATCCGTATCCTGGAGACGGGGCAGGCTCTGGAAGTCGACTGGTCGGATCTGACGACATGGGAAGCCTACTTGCCCGCCGATCTGGCCCCCGGAACGTATACCCTGGGTGCCTACAACACTCAGAACGAGCTTCTCGCAACCGATACGATCACCTTGATGCCCCAACCGTGACACGGGGTCCCCGGTGGCAGGGAAGGGAAAAATATTGCCCGGCGAGGGCGTTTTTGTATCGGATACGTGGCAAAAATAGCCTATAATGGTCTTGTAATAAAAGCGACGTGTGGCAGTCTGCGTTGAGGCCGGTAAGAACATAGGTTTGCGGAAGGGTCCGTTGATGACTTGTACGCAAATGTTCCAGTCCATGGCTCATTTCCTACATCACAGTGTTTCTGCTGGAAGGAGGACTACACCATGAACGGCAAAGACGTAACGCTCATTTCTTGTGTCATTCTATTGTCTCTGCAGGCGGCTCCGGCGCACGCCGGGGCGGTCGGTCACTGGCGATTCGACGAGGGGACCGGCCTCGTCGCCGAAGACAGCTCCGGAAACAATCTCAACGGGACTCTCACAGGCGACATCACCCGGGTGGACGGAAAAATCGGCGCCGGCGCGATCAGCTTCGGCGGGACAGACGGCGTGGTGGAGATACCGGACGATCCGGCGCTGGACATCGATCGTATGCTGACCATCGCCACCTGGGTACAGGCACCTGATTTCTTCACGTACTACTTTCTCGTGTGCAAATCACCCAGCGGTTCGGCGCGGGACAATTACCCCGGCAACTTCGAGTTCCGACTGCACATCAACGACGGTTTGCTGGAGTTCGGGCACCAGACCTCGGAGGCTGAAGATTATGTATTCTATTTGTCCAGCTCTCCTATCACGGTCGGAAAGTGGCACCATGTCGCGGTGACATTGGAGGAAGGCGGGTCCGTACAGTTCTACATCGACGGCTTTCCCGCGGGCGCCGCTGCCCAGACAACCGATTTCGGCATCCTCAACGACGAGCCGGTCCGAATCGGCTCCCGAAAGGACGGGTACTCGTTCTTCAACGGACAAGTGGACGACGTACGCATTTACGATCGGGTGCTGACGGCTGAACAGATGGAAGGGCTCTACAACGGGATCGAACCGGCGTTCCCCGAAGCGGCATTGCCCCAGCCGGGCGACGGCGAACTGCTCGAACAGACGTATGTAACGCTGGAGTGGCTCGCAGGCGACTTCGCCGCTTCCCACAACGTCTATTTCGGTCCGGAGGCCGACGCGGTGGCCAATGCCACCGAAGCCGACGCGGACCTGTTGCTCGTTTCCACTGCCGACAACTCCGTCAAAATCGGATCTGCTGACGGTCCGCATCCGGACGCTCTCGTTGCGGGCACGACCTATTACTGGCGCGTCGACGAAGTCAACGCCGACCACCCCGAAAGCCCCTGGAAAGGCGCCGTCTGGAGCTTCCGCGTGCGCCCGACGGTCGCCTGGGACCCCTCCCCTGCCGACGGCGTCAATTACGCGGTGGCAAATCCGATCCTGACGTGGGAACCGGGCCTGGGGGCGCTGTTCCACACGGTCTTCTTCGGGGAGACGTTCGATGAAATCAACGACGCCCCCCCCGGCACCGGTTTCATGACGGCCGACCCGGTGCATGATCCCGGTCTCCTGGAGCAGGACAAGACGTACTACTGGCGGGTCGACGAGTTTGCCGCGACCGGCCAGCCCAAGGGGCAGGTGTGGAGCTTCACTACCACGCCGGCCATCGAGGTCGCTGACGAATCGCTCCTGGGCTGGTGGACGTTCGACGAGGCCAACGCCGGCTCGGCCGTCGATTGGTCGGGCCATGATCTTCATGGGGCCATCGTGGGCGAGCCTCAATCGGTGGACGGCGTTGTCGACGGTGCGGTGCTATTAGACGGAGTGGATGATTACTTCAGCACGCCGGCCCCCGTCGACGTCAACACCAATACCGCCACCATGACCGCCTGGGTCAAGCCCGAGAAGGTACATACCGGCGACACGGGCATTCTCCTTCAGCGGGCCAGTTCCAACGATCTCACCTTCGGTCTGAACTTGCTGGCCAGCAATCAACTGGCGTACATCTGGTCGGTGTCAGGAAGCTGGACCTTCCAATCGGGCCTGATTCTTCCCGCGAATGAATGGTCCTTTGTGGCCGCGGTGGTGCAGCCGGATCAAGCCACGCTCTATCTCGACGGTACGGAGGTCTACGCCTCGAACGTGCTCGAACACCCGTCTATAGAGTTCAGCAGTGGGATTACGCTGGGTAACGACCCGGTGCTTGCGGGGCGGTGCTTTGGTGGAGCACTGGACGATGTGCGCCTGTACACCAGGGCCTTGTCGACCGAAGAGCTCCAAGAGATCATCGCTGCGGGAACCAGGCCGCCCGCGGCGGAGGATCCCATGATGATCGAGAGCTTCGACGGCTACAACGCCTACAGCGTGGCCGGCGGCGTAAATGTCTGGGATGTGTGGTCGGAAGGCTACAGCGGCAATGGGACCGGCTCGGCCCTCGGCCACGCCACCGCACCGTATCTGGAGAGAATCGTGACAATCGGTGGGGGCCAGGCCTTGCCGCTCTACTACGACAATTCCGGCGCATTTCGCGACATCAACGGCGACCTGGTCACGGCAAAGTACTCGGAAATCTCGCGTACGTTCAGTCCGGCCCAGGACCTTACGCGCAACGGCGCGACCGCCCTGGTCCTGTGGATGCGCGGGGTCGCCGCCAATACAGCCGAGGCCGCCGACGCCCTGTACGTCGTGCTGGAAGACGGGGTCCAAAGTGCCGCGGTCCCGCTCGCTGAGCCTGAGGATTTGACCTGGGCCATGTGGCAAAAACTCGTGGTCCCCCTGGAAGGCCTGACCGTCGATGTCACCGCAATCACGAAGATCGCCATCGGTATCGGTGACAAGAACAGCGCCGTACCGGGTGGCACAGGTTTTGTCTATATCGACAACGTTGGCCTGGAGGCACAATAGACGTACAAATTCTCCCCCGACGCCTTCGGCGTCAGGAGCAGTGCCTGAGACTGGATGGGCGCGGTTAGGTAGATACGGATATGCGTGGGACGGATGCCGGCGTGGGCCTGCGACATTTGCGCAATTCGCGGGCCCGCGCCGTGCTCTGTCAATATGCCCTCGCGTTGAGGCGCGACGTCGAGGCCTCTGTCACCTCGCAGCAGAAACGCGCGAACGCACGTCTCTGCTCGCTACGATCTCCACTGAAGGATCTTTGTTTGGCCATCGACGGCGGTGTTGCCGCCGACGCTGTGGAGAACGAATTCAGCGCCGCCTGCGGTCAGTCGCGCTTCGACCCAGCCGACCGCCTGGGCGTCGTTGAAGTTGTACCCGGTGGCGGGAAGATTGATCAGATGAATCCCCTCGAGCTCGGCATAGCCATACGCATGTGAATGGCCGAAGACCAGGGCCTTGACTTTCGATGCCGGTCGGACGATGTCAAACAGTCGCGGGGCGTCGAGCAGGTCGCCGTCTCCTTCGCCGAGCGTGTGGTGGAAGAACAGGAGGGTCGGTGTGTCGTCGCTGGCGCTCAGATACTCGCGGAGCCAGTTGCGCTGCGCCTGGCCGAGCAACCCCGGCACCTTGTTCGAAAAAAGTAGGGAATCGAGCACGATCAATCGGACGGGACCAACCTCGACGATGACGACGTGCTTGCCCCGCACCGCCTGCTTGTCGCCGCCGGGATCCCTGAAAGCGCCGAGGAAATTTGCTCGATTGTCGTGGTTTCCCAGCGCCACGCAGACCGGACGTTCTTCCGTAAGCGGCGTCAGCAGCTTCGCGGCATTGGCATAGTCGCCGGGCAGGCCTTCCAGCCGGGCCAGGTCACCTGTGATGATCGCCCCCTCGGGCAAGTCGGCTGCGATCTGCGCGACGACCTTTTGCAGGTTCCGGTAGGGATAGAAGCCGCGGTAGTTGTTCTCCGGGTCGGCCGGCACGTGCGTATCCGAAAGGAACGCCCACCGGGCCTCTTTTGCCTCCTTCGGCTCACCGGCCCAGTTCCGCCGGCCGAGCATTACCACGCCTCCGGCCGCCGCCAGGGACGCTCGAAGAAATTGCCGCCTGTTCACTTCGCTGCGCGTGCTTGTAGACATAGGAGCTTGCCCTTTCATCCATTGCCAATCGTCACAGTCACGCCTCGTTTCTACCAGCAAAAGACGTCCTTGACAACCTTCGTTTGCCCGGCGGCGGACAGAAGGCATCTTTCGCTCGCAGGCGGATTCCTCCGCGCAGCCGTAGGGTCCTTGACCCACCCTGCGACTACGACTGCGACTCGCCCCGGTCGGCCGGCCCGGAACGTTGGATGCCCAAGGCATCGCGCGGACCCGTTGGGCCGGCTTTATCGTTGAGCGCCGGCGGGCAGCATCTATAATGGCAGCGACACTGTCGTGACTTCAACTGTGTTCGGGATGGGCAGGCGTATGGATTTGAACGTCTTTGATATCGGAGTGTTCCTGGCGTTTATCGGCGCGGTGGTCGCATTCAGCATGTTCAAGAGCCGCCGGGAGAAGACCAGCGAGGACTATTTCCTCGCCGGCCGGGGCCTGACCTGGCCTTTGATCGGCCTGTCCATCGTCGCGGCCAACATCTCGACCGAGCAGTTCGTCGGCATGGCGGGACAGGGCGCCGGCAGCGTCGGCCTGGCCGTGAGCAACTGGCAACTGTTCGGCAGCATCGGCATCGTCCTGATCGCCTTCACCCTCTTGCCCCGCTTCCTCAAGGCGGGCATCTATACCATGCCCGAGTATCTGGAGTACCGGTACAACTCGGCGGCCCAGGCGCTCATGGCGCTGACGACGGTGGTGATCTACGTCGCCGTTCTGCTGACCGCCGTGCTCTATTCGGGGGGACTTACGCTCAACAAAATATTCGATGTGGACCTGACGCTGGGCATCTGGCTCATCGGCATCATCGCGGCGCTCTACACCACCTGGGGCGGACTCAAAGCGGTGGCCTGGGCCGATCTGTTCCAGGGCGGCGCGCTGATTCTCGGGGGCATCGCCACGTTCTTCCTCGGCCTGCACGCCTGCGGCGGCTGGGAGGCGTTTTCCACGACCAACGCCGACAAGCTCCACATGGTCCTTCCCGCCGATCACGAAGGCCTGCCCTGGACCGGCGTCCTCTCCGGCATGGGAATCGTCATCATCTACTATTGCGGCCTGAACCAGTTCATCGTGCAACGCAACCTGGCCGCCCAGACCCTGCGCGACGGCCAGTTGGGCGTAATCTTCGCCGGCGCCCTGTGGCTGCTGATTCCGTTCGCCATCGTCATGCCGGGAATCATGTCATACCAGTTATACGGCAGCGAGATGACGGCGCCGGACGAGGCGTTTCCGATGTTGATTCGCAACCTGATCCCGCCGGGGCTGCGCGGGTTCATGTTTGCGGCCATTGCCGGGGCGGTTATCAGCTCGCTGGCTTCCATGCTCAACTCCGCCTCGACGATCTTCACCATGGACGTCTACCGCCGGATGATCGACCGCAACGCCTCACAGAAACGGCTCTTGCTCCTGGGGCGTGTCGCGACGGGAGCGTTCGTGGTTCTGGGGTGCCTGTTGGCGCCGCGGCTGGCCGATCCGAAGTTCGGAGGCGTCTTCCAGTACATCCAGCAGTTCCAGGGGTACATCTGGCCCGGCGTGGTCGCGGCGTTTCTCTTCGGCATGGTAGTGCCCAAGGCCCCCGGCATGGCGGGCGTGGCCGCACTGGTCTCCGGCCCGATCATCTATGGGCTCTTCCAGCGATTCTCCCAAGACTTGCACTTTCTCATTCAGGTCGCTCTGTCCTTCGTCCTGGTCCTGGCGATCATGGGAGTGATCACCTTCCTCAAACCGCTGGCCGAACCGAAGGTCCTGCCCGTCCGCGAAGGTGTTGAAGTGAAAACCGCGCCGGTCGTAAAACTCGTAGGCGCCGTCGTCCTGGCCGCCGTCGCGGTCTTCTACGTCATCTTCTGGTGAGAATTCCCTCATGCGACGCAGGTCGGAGACCTTATGTCCTCGTACCAATCGCAAGGTATCATGCCCACCTGCTGTATCGCCTGTCACAGGACAACTGTCATCCTGAGCGGCAGCGAAGGATCTGGGCATAGCACCGGAGCCCCCCTGCGCCGCGATAGCGACCTGTCTTTCTCAGCTCAGATGCTTCACTTCGTTCAGCATGACACCCCGCGTGTGGGAGGGCCCGGAACACTACGCGCGCATGTAGAGGCCGCCGTTGACGGCGAGGTATTCACCGGTGATGAAGCTTGCTGCTTCACTGGCGAGGAAGAGGATGGCGCGGGCGACGTCCTCGGCGGTGCCGTTTCGACCGAGCGGTGTCTGGGCGGCCACTTTCTTGCGTCGCTCGGCGTCGCTGAAGCGCTGATGGAAGCGGGTCTCGATGAAGCCGGGCAGGACGCTGTTGACGCGGATGCCACTGCTGGAACCGGTGACCAGAACTTTCCTGCCTTTGAGGTCTTCGTACATCATTTCGCGCCTGCGCTTCGGCCGCTTACCAGCCACCGGGCTGGAGCATGTCACTAACGGCGCTGCTCCACCATTGCGGATCGCGGAAGTGGTTCTTGAGCATCATGGCGGCGTTGACACCGTCGGCCACGGCGGTCACAAGCTGCATGGCCGCCCCGATTCGGCAATCGCCCGCCACGAACACGCCCGGCATGCTCGTGCGCAGATACGCGCAGTCGCACTTGATGAAGCCCTGCTCGGTAAGCTCGACCGAGCCTTTGAGAAAACCCGTGTTGGGCACCATGCCGACGAAGATGAAGACGCCGTCGCAGGGGTAATCCTCTTGCTCGCCGGTCTTGACATTCTTGAGCGTGCACGACTGAACCTTGCCCTCGCCACCGATGGCGGTGACGACCGTGTTGTACTTGAGCACAAGGTTGGAGCCTGGCTCGTTGGCCTTGGCCAGCAGCTCCTCGACGAGAATCTGCGAGGCGCGGAACTCGTCGCGCCGGTGAATCATCGTGACCTTGTCGGCGTATTTGCACAGGTGCAGCGTCTCTTCGACCGCGGTGTTGCCGCCGCCGACGGCGACGACCTGCCTCTCGCGGAAGAAGGGCGCGTCGCAGGTACCGCAGTAGCTCACGCCCGCGCCGGCGTTGCGAAACTCCTCTTCGCCCGGGATGCCCAGCTTGCGATAATCGCTGCCCGGGGCCAGGATGACCGCGCGGGCGACGTATCGGTCGTCGTTGCACAGCACGGCGACGTTGCCGTCGGGCAATTTCTCGAGGCCGGTCACCTCGGCGCCCGTCTTGATCTCGGCGCCGAAGGTTTCGACCTGTTTCTGCATGTTCTCGATGAGTCCGGGCCCGTCGATGCGCTCGAAGCCGGGATAATTCTCGATCCGGTCGGTATTGTTGATCTGACCGCCCGGCATGAACTTCTCCAGGATCAAGGTCCGCAGCCGGTCGCGCGCCGTGTAGACGGCCGCGCCCAAACCGGCCGGCCCGGCGCCGACGATGATAACGTCATACATCATATCACTCATGGGAAAACGATCCTTCGCACTCAGCCTGCGTGGGCATCGATCTTGGCCTTCAGGTCGGCCTCGAACGTCGGCGTCACGCCGGTGATCTGGTCTACGACCTGGCCGTCCTTGAACAGGAACATCGTGGGGATGCTCATAATGCCGTGCTGGCTGGCCACCTGGCGCTCTTCGTCCACGTTCATCTTGCAGACCTTGATCTTGCCTTCGTATTCGCCGGCGAACTTCTCCAGCACCGGGCCGGCCATCTTGCACGGACCGCACCACGGCGCCCAGAAATCCACCAGCACCGGAACATCCGACGCCAAAACCACGTCGGCGAAATCAGCGTCCGTTACGTCAATAGTCTTGCCTTCTGCCATTCTATTTCTCCTCGAAGATAAAGGTCTCATGCAAATACACAACCCAGGGTGCGATACTATGAGGCAAGGCCCGGCCTGTCAATCAGGTTTCGCCCCCATTTCCGGCATTCCTCTTTTTCCCGGCCCCACAACTCGTACTCGTAGGGCGGGTTCTCAACCCACGCAGAAAGGCGCCCCGCGCACAGATGCGTGGGTTGAGAACCCACCCTACCGCCACGGCTGCTGTTTGAGCCGCGTCATTTCGCCCGGTGGAATCGCACGGGGCCGAGCAGTCCGGTCGGCACGGGCTTCTTGCCTTTGGTCCATCGGGCCGCGGTGGCGTTGTCCTTCAGTGATTGAGCGTAGTTGAAAACGGTGGTCGTTACGGCAACTTCGAGGACGTTGCGTCCGGCCCGCACTGCTCCTGCGGCGTCGTAGACGTGCCGGCCCCACCAGCGAACGCCCAGAGGCCGGCCGTTGAGAGTCACTTCGGACACGTCGTACACCTTGCCCAAATCGAGCAGCGTATGCCCGGCGTCGGTAAGGTCGAACTCGGTGCGGTACACGACGGTCCCCGCAAACGTACGCAGCGGCCCGGCCTGCATCTGCGCCAGATCGCACAGCGTCGTGAAGGTCCGCTCGAATTCCGTCTTTAGAATCGCGTGCTTGAAGGTCGCGTTCCACGGCGCGCTGAGCGTGACGTAATCGCTCCGGTCCACCTGGTTTTCCGGGCGGCCCGCCTCGGTTGACGAGCCGGGCTCGAACACCAACAAGAGGGATGCGAGCGGCTCCAGAGTGACCGGGAACGCATCGCTTTTGCCTTTGCGGGCGAAGACCGACCGCGCGCCGGTCTCGGGGTCCCAGCGCCAGGCCGTCTTGTTCGGCGCGTCGAAGGCGGCCTCGAACGCCAGCGGTTCCTCCCGGTGCAGGTTGGCCAGGAAGAAGATGTCACGATCTCCCTGCTTGTGATGAACCTGATAGAGCCGTTCGTGCGGCGCGTCGATCCGCACCGAACGCGGCACGTCGAGCCTGGCCAGCACGCCTCCGGCCCAGCCGAACAGGTCGTCTGGTTCGGGCTCGGGGACCTGCACGACGCGTTCGTCGCTCGCTTCGCGCGTTTCGCGCATGGCCCGGACGACTCGTTCGTCGTTGGCTCTGGCGTTCATCAAGCCGGCGGAGCGGTGCGGAGGCTCGCCCACGAAGGCGATCTTGCCACCGGCCTGCGCGTACCGGCGGATCGCCCCGGCGGTCGCTGGCTCGAGCGTCTCAACGCCGGCGACGAGCAGGGCGTCGTAGGCCATCGGACCGAAACGCAGCTTTCCGCCCGCGAACGTCGCCTTTTCCAGAACGCTGCGATTCACGTAGTCGGCGGAGCAGCCGTTCTGGTGGATCGCCTGCCACATGAGGTGCAGGTAGCGAGGCGTATACACGAACGGCGAGCGGTCGAGCCCGTCCCGGCTCCAGACGTCGGCGGTGGGCCCGAGAATCGCCACCTGCACATGCGGCCTGCTCTCTTGCAGCACCCAGGAGAGGCGCCCGCAGTAATCGGCCCACTTGCGAAAGTGCGGCCACCAGGGATTCTGCTCGTTGAAGTACGTGCCGTAGCGGACCCAGCCCGGGAAGCCCGCGCTCGGCGGCGAGTAATTGAACCCGTGCAGGACGAAGTGGTTGACACCCGTGATGACGCTCAGGTCCGTCGCCTGCTTGACATATTCGAGCGTGGCGCGAAAGACGCCCTGCGTGTTGGTCATCGCCTCGCAGCCGACAAGCGGCCGGCCGGCCAGGTGCGCCCCGGAGGAAGCGTACTTGTTCCACACCGCGTAGCGGATGCCGTCCAGCGGGTCCCAACTATTGAACAGCCAGGTGTCGCCCTCCGGAATGTCGGGTGCCATGTAGCCATCGAGCATGCCCATCAGCCAGGGATGGCCGTAGGCTTGGTAGCGGCTCAGCGTGCCCGCCTCGTGACACCAATGATGGAAGGGCCACAGAAAGCGCTCGTGGAACAGCTCGACCAGGGTCTTGCTGAAATCGTAGCGGGCGCGCCGCACGCAATCGGCCAGCATGCTGTCGTCCTTCGGATCGTCTTTGTCGAGGATGAACGGCAGGTAGGGCGCCAGCGCGTAACCGCGGCGCTTCTCGAACTCGACGGGCACATCCCCCGTCCAGTTGGCGCCGGACAGCTCGATGCTGTCGCAGAACATCGCGCGCAGGCTGTCGCCCAGCTTTCCGCCCAGCGCCGGCGCCAGCTCGTCGGACATCCGGCCGAGATAGGTCTCGACGGCGCCGCGGTTATAGTGATCCAGCACGGGGCCGTCGGCGCCGGGCCCGCCCCACATCACGGCCCGAAAACTCTGCTGCCATGTCCCGATGTACAACGTATGGTCGCCCGCCGGAACGTCGAAGGCGACGGTGCCGTCGGAGCCGACCTTGTCCATCATGTCCACGCCGTCGCCCACGCCGCGCGCCTCTGCGGGAACCAGCCATAGAAACAGCAATTGCGGCGCGGGCCTGCCTTCCACCTTGTACGGCGTCCTCGGAGGCTTGAGCAGTTTTGCGACCGGGCTCTGGAACCTGCCTGGGCCCTGGAGCGGTTTCTTGTTCAAAGTGACGCCCTGGATCGTCTGCTCGGGCGCCAGGAACTTGCCCCCGAAGGGCCAGCCTGTTCCCACGATAAGATCGGCGATCATGCCGCGCCGCCGCGCCCCATCGGCGGCGACCCGGACCATCGCGTTCCATTCGTCGCTGAGCCAGACCAGTGGCTTTTCGGCGCCGGGGCTTGCCTCCCGCGGCATGGCGATCGGGTTGATCTCAATCTCGCCGATACCGGCCGCTTTCATCACGTCCAGCTCGCGCAGGATTTCCTCTTCGGTGACACAGCTTCCGTTCCACCACCAGCGCACGAAGGGCCGGGCCTGGGCCGGCGGATTCCGGAATCCCTCGTACAGCCCGTCCGGCCCGGCTTCGCAGACGAGGCCCATGGTTACGACGCAAAGCAGAACCGCTGCCACATGTCGCGACATCGACATCCGGGCAAAGTGCTTCTTCAATAGACGCATGGTTTCACCGTGTCCTCATTGTCAGACGGGGAGAATTCCGGATCACACGCGAGTGGGCTGTGCGGCGGCAGCGTTGACCCGGGCGATCAGGCCGGGCAGTTCGGAGAGGTCGCGTATTCTCCAGGCGCCCGGCGGGGTTGGTTTTCCGGCGTTCGTGTAGGCGTCCTTGAGAACGGCCATCATGCCGCTTTGCAACGCCGGCTCGATATCCTTATCGATGCGGTCGCCGACGAACATAACGTTCTCCAGGGCCGCCCCGATCCGCTCGGCGGCGATGCGAAAAATCTCCAGATGAGGTTTGCGAAAGGCAAACTCGTAGGAGTACAGCCGCACCGAGAAATACTCCAGGATACCGGCCCGCCGCAAATGCCTTTCCAGCGACTCGCGATTGACGAAGGTATTGGAAACGATGCCGAGCCTGAGTCCGAGCTGCTTGAGCGAGTTCAGGGTCTCTCTGACGTTGTGCTCGACGTCGGCGAGCTTGCTCAGCGGCTCGTACCACGACCAGGCGAATTGCTCCCACTGCCGGGGCGAGAGCTGGATCCCCTGGCGGTGTCCGACCTGCTGCAGGAAGCTCAGGGCGTCGAAGTCCCGTCCGGCCAGGTCGGACCGCAACTGGCGCACGCGCAACCGAACGAGATTGCGACAGGCGTACCAGGCGAAGCTGCCGACCGGCTGGCCGTGCTTCTTCAGAAAATGGTACGAAGACCGGGCGCCCCGAAGGAAAACCGCGGTCGTGCTGATCCGCCCGAAATTCAGTAGCGTATCGCCCAGGTCGAAAAGCACCGCTTTGATTTCCTGATGGGCCATTCTGGCTCTCCTGAAGCCGAAGGGTTCCTATTGCCTTCGCGCCGGGACCCCGTCGGCGAAGGCTTCGCGCACCCACCCGTGCATTTCGTCATCGGAGATCATCGAGACGCGGTCGGCGGCGTACTCCGCGTCGATCCGGTCCTTGATCTTCGTAATCCGGGCATCGTGTTTGGGTATGACGATGTCGTAGCGGGCCTCGACCCAGTGTTTGATGCCGGCGGCGCCCGTCTTGTCCGTGATGGCGACACCGACGGGACGATGGAGCAGCTTCTCGGTGTCGAAGCAGTTGTAGATTTCCTCGTTCTTGAGCAGTCCGTCGGCGTGAATGCCGGCCCGCGTCACGTTGAAATCGCTTCCGACCAGCGGATAGTTACGTGCGATCTCCAGGTTCAGCTCTTTGCGGGCGTAGTCGGCCAGCTCCGTGATGGCGGCGTAGTTGACGCCTTCGGTCATCCCCTTGAGCTGCGCGTGCTCGACGACGAGGGCCTCCAGAGGCGGATTGCCCGTGCGCTCGCCACAGCCGAAGATGGCGGCGTTGGCGGCGCTGCAGCCGTAAAGCCAGGCGGTGGAAGCGTCCACGAGCACCTTGTGGAAATCGTTGTGTCCGTGCCATTCGAGCTGTTCGGGCGGCACGCCGATTTGACGCAGGCCGTGGATCAGCTTGGGCACGCTGCGCGGCACGGCCACCCCGGCCCAGGGCAGGCCGAAACCGAGCGTGTCGCACAGGCGAATCTTCACCGGCTGGCTGTATTCTTCGGAAATCTTCATCAACTCGGCGGCAAAGGGCAGGACGAAGCCTTCATAGTCGGCCCGCGTGATGTCCTCGAAATGGCAGCGCGGCAGCACTCCGCTGTCCAGGGCGGCCCGGGCGATGTCGAGGTAGCCCTGCAACGCCTGCGACCGCGTCTTGCGAAGTTTCAGGAAGATGTGATAGTCGCTGGCCGAGGTGAGAATACCCGTCTCGCGCAGACCCATCTGGGAAACCAGCTTGAAATCGGCGGCCACCGCGCGAATCCAGCCCGTGATCTCCGGATATTCGTACCCGCGCTCCTGGCACAGCTCGACGGCCTTTCGGTCCTTCTCGGAATAGAGGAAGAACTCGCACTGCCGGATCAGGCCGGTGCCCCCGTCGATCTCGTGCAGCAGGTCGTAGATGCGTAGGATCTGCTCCGGCGTGTAGGGCGGGCGGGCTTGCTGCCCGTCGCGAAACGTCGTGTCGGTAATCCAGATGTGCTCCGGAATCTCGTATTCCACCTTCTGACCGTCGAACACGACCTTCGGAAACTCGCTGTAGGGAAACACATCCCGGTAAAGGTTCGGTCGATCTACATCCACGAGCTTGTGATTCATATTTGTCATGTCGTATCTCCAAAAGTGTTTCAGCGCCGTCGGGGCGACGTCGCAGGCCAGTGCCCCGATGTCGCGCCGCCGAGGCGATTCGCCCATAGCCGAGGTGGGATTCGAACCCACACGCCCTTGCGGGCAGGGGATTTTAAGTCCCCAGCGTCTGCCATTCCGCCACTCGGCCAAATCCTTGTGTTACATTGACTTACAATCGATTCAGAGCAGAGCCGTTATAGTCCGGACACAATCAAGACACCCCTTTCGGCGTTGACCCAGCCTATCCAGCCCCCTACGTTCCGACGGCGGCATTATACGCCCAAGACCCCGTCGATCCAAGGGAAAAACGCCCGACCTGGCAGGTCAACCGGTTCACCTCCGGAATCGAATCTCCGTTGGACGATAAGGTCTACCCGGTTGCGGGTTACGTGCGACAGGGCCGTCCGGTTCGCGATCGGGTACTCTTGACACCGCCGCGGCCGGTGGCAGGCCGTGGATCGGCAGCAGTGGCGTTTCCTCATTCATGCCGCAAGGCAATGATGGGATCGACTCCGGCGGCGTGCATGGCGGGATAGAGTCCGAAAATAATGCCGATAGAGATACTGATAGACAGGGGCAGCAGGATGCCCTCCCAGGTGAGGATCGTGGTCATACCCGAGAAGTGCGTGATGAGGTGCGGAATGAGGGCGCCGATGCCCAGGCCGATCAGGCCGCCGGTGGTGGAGAGGACGACCGTCTCGATGAGGAACTGGCTGATGATCTGGCGTCGCTTGGCGCCGATCGCGCGGCGGATGCCGATCTCCCGCGTGCGCTCGGTCACCGAGGCCAGCATGATGTTCATGATCCCGATGCCGCCCACCAGCAGGCTGATGCCGGCGATCGATCCCAGGACGATATTGAAGCGCCGCTTGATGGCCTGTCCCTCGCGCAACAGCGCCAGAGGCACGTGGATCACGTAGTCCTTCTTCTTGTGGAACCGGGTCAGCATCGCCTCAATCGCCTTGGCGGTCGCCTCGACGTGTTCGGTGGCATCCACCCGGGCGATGATCTGATGGAGCTGAACGCTTTCGGCGCTGAAGGACCCGGACGCCATGCGCACGTGCAGGTCCCCGTAGTAGGCGCGGGCCATCTCGAGGGGGAGGTAAACATCGACCTCCTCATCCGGCATCTGGATACTGCCCGCCTGGCCCCCCTCGCTGCGCACGATGCCGATGACCTCGAAACTGTTGCCCCCGATGCGAATCGCCTGGCCGACGGTTCGCTCGGTGGCCAGGAGCTTGCGCGCCCCGAACTCGGTGAGGACCGCCACGGGGCTCATGCGCGTCTTGTCGGAGGGCAGTATCACGCGCCCGGCCAGGACCTCTCTGGGAACCAGGTCGAACCATTCGGGCGTGGTCCCGACCACGCGCAGCTCGATGGACCGCCCGTGCAGCCCGGCGTCCTGGCGCGTCGACTTGACCGGCGCGGTGCCCTCGATCGTCTTAAGACCCTGGGCGATGCGTGCGTGGTCGTCGTAGGTCAGGCCGTACATGCTCACGAACGAGCGCATCATGCTCGCCTTTTCTTCCTGGGCCGGTTTGAGCGACGAGATCAGGATGTTCGTGCTGCCCAGCTTCTTGATCTGCTCGATCGCTTCCTTGCTCGCCCCTTCGCCCACCGAGAGCATCGCCACGACGCTGCCGACCCCGAAGACAACACCCAGCATCGTCAGGAAGGACCTGAGCTTGTGGAGCAGCAGGTTCTCAAGCCCCGATCCGATACTGCGGAAAAAGCGAGTGCCTCTCACGATGTGTCCTCCACGTTCACTGCCCCGGCGGCTCCCATGCGGAAAGGCCGCGTCATTTACGGGCTCTCCTCCATCTTCTCCTGGAAGAACTTCATGCGATCTTCCGCCGACATGTTCTTGAGCTGTTCCTTTTCTTCCTCGGACAGATTCTGCACTATTTTTTGCATTTTCTCGATGCGTTTCTTTTGCTCAGGTGTGAGGTTCATGGGCCCCCGGGGGCCCTGCCCCTGGGGTGCGCCCGCGGCTTCCTTGCCTTCCGGCCCGCCCGGTTTGGGGGCCGGTGCGGCCGGGGTCTTCGCCGAGATCTTGAGCTGGTCGCGAACTTTCTGCCCCATACCGTCGGAGGCGGCTTCCAGGGTAGAGGACTCGGCGCCCTCGGCGCCGGACGCCGCTTCGACCGAAGCCTGATCCAGGGGCGGTGCCAACAATACGGCTACGCCTTCCTCCAGACCTTCCTTCACGTGGACCATACGGTTATTGTCCAGACCGATCTTGATCTTGCGCGCCACGGGTTCGCCGCCTTCCAGGACGTAGACGGTGGGAACGCCGCCGACGTTGAGAACGGTCTGGACGGGCACATACACGGCATTCTCATGCTGGGCAACGATGATCTCGGCCCGACAGCTCATACCCGTGCGGAGCACGGAGCCGTCGGTCTGCAGATCGACCTCGGCCTTGTAGACTTTCAAGTCCGGGGCCAGAGGCATGCTCGCGTTGGGCAGAGGGGCGATATGCCTGACGGTGCCGAAGAAGCTCTGTCCCGGCAAAGCATCCAGCGTGATAATCGCCGGTAGCTCAGGCTTGACCTTGTGCAGATTCACCTCGTGCACGTTCACCTCGGCCAAAACCGAGTCGGTCTTGGGCAGATAGATCAACTCCTGGCGCTCGTGCACCTCCTGGCCCTCATCCAACGGTTCCTTGTTCATAAAAGGGTTGCTCTGGACACTGGTGGCGTAGACGACGAGGCCGTCGGCCGGGGCCTTGATCCGGCACTTCTCAATCTGCTCGATGATTTTGTCCAGCTTGCTCTGCTGACGCTTATACTCGGCGTCCCTGGCATTGAGCCGGGCCCGGGCCTGCGCATTATTCGCATTGGCCTTGCGCAGCGTTCGCTCCATCGCCATCTCGGCCTGATTCACGTCGCTCGTCAACTGCGCGATTTGCCGTTCGTAGGTGAATTTCTTCAGAATCCGCAGACTGGTTTGGCTTCTTTCCAGCTCAAGCCGCTTGCGCCGGACTTGCAGCTTGTCCGCCATGTACTCTGTCTCCGAGATATACTTCTCTTCGAAGAGCCGGCTGGACCATTCGTTGACATCCTCGGCGCGTCGCAGCTCTTCCTCGGCCAGACTGATCTGCGCGTCCAGTTCCGTAACGTCCTTGGCGAACAGGCCGTCGTCGGCAGTGTATTGCTCCAGGTCCTGCCGGGCAAACTCCAGCGTGAGCCTGGCCTGGTCGACGTCACTCTTGCCCTGGTTTTCCGTAATCGCCAGATTCTCCTGGGCGTCCACCAAATCGGCGCTGGCATTTTGCACTAAGATCTCCTGGTCCACCTTGGAGTCCTTCAGGGAGCTGGAATCCAGCTCCACCAGCAAATCTCCTTTCTTGGCGTGGATCCCCTCGTCCACAAGGAAGATGATCGACCGGCGTCCCTCAACCTCGTTCTTGATGATGATCTGGTCCTTGGCCTTGATGGTCCCCGACTCGAGCACACTGATGGTCAAGGATCCGCGCTGGGCGGCAAACGTCGCCAGATTCTCTCCCGGTTCGCTGCCGCCCCTGACCGCTTTGAGCCAGACGGCGGTTGCCCCGACCACCACGACCAGGCCGACCACACCCACCATTTTAAGTGCTCCGGCCCTCATGCGTCTGGCTTGTGAGCCTCTCTCAGACATTTCCAGTCACCTCAGGCAAAGGATTCCCATCCCTGTAGATTCTTTGCCTCCCTGCCCTTTGGGGCGCCTGCGCGCCTCGATTCGCACGAGAGGCTCCAACACGGGTGAATCTCCTCCTCCGCTCCCTGTGACGAGACGCAACCTCAGGAAACGTCTGTCCGCCGTTCATGGCTTTCTCCTCGTAGAACTTCCTGTATTGTATCGCACCCGTGCCTACGAAAGCAAGGAAAACCTTTCGTCGCAGCCTGGGAAAAGGCCGTTCGACCTTTCCCCGTGGGCGCACCTGACGTTGATATGGGCGTAGTTTTGCCTTTATGACTGAACTTTTGCAAAATGGAGATTAGGCTTACTTTAGGGAGGAAAAATCTCC